>NZ_DOEM01000003.1:0-7546 GCF_003533255.1 Pediococcus sp. | reverse complement strand
CAGATTCTTGACCTAAATCCAAAACCACCATTTTTCATTGCGTTAACAATTTTTTGCTTATCATCAACTAGTTCAGGATTCCCTAACCCAATAGACTGACCAATTGGTAAATAAAATTTTGAATAGTCTTGAAAAACTGCACCAATTTTTTTCTATATGCGCTAATATTTAATTTAGTAATAACCATATTATTTAAAGTGATTTTGCCTTGCTGCGGATCATAAAAACGCATAAGCAATTTCACTAAAGTTGATTTTCCAGACCCGTTTTCTCCAACAATCGCAATTCTTTCTCCGCCATGAACATTAAAAGAAACATCCTTCAGGGCATCGATTCTTTGTCCAGGATAGCGAAACGAGACTCCCTCATAAGTGATCGTTTGCACCTCATCAGGAAATGGCAACTTACCAGAATAGTCACTAGCTTCTTTGACATGCATAAAGTCAAAGTACTTTTGCATATATAAAAGCGTGTCATACAATAGACTTGAATTTTCAATGAATGCATAAACACTACTTGAAGTTGCTGTTAATGTCGACACAAAAATCAAAAAGCCACCCGCGGATACTTGTCCTCGCCGAATAACCGTAACCATCCAAATCAAACTGGCAATACTCAAAATCACACTAATGGCCAAAAAAGCGAGTGAAATCCACATTTGCTTCATTCGAACTTTTTTCATCTTAGCATGCATGCCCTTGTAAACTGATTTATAAGCATTAATGAAAAAATCAAACATTCCAAATAGCCGGACCTCTTTGGCATCTTTATTCGTTAGTAATGCCTCACTATAGTACTGAATTTTACGAGCATCGGGGCTACGGGTCACCATCGTTTCAAAAGAGTCTTGTTGAATATGATAGCTGACTAAACTTTGCGGAATTATTGCTAAAAGTAAGATGATCGCAATCCAAAAATTGTATCTAGCAAGCAGAGCCATCATCGAAATAACGGTAATCAATTCACGTAACATGCTGATGCCAAAAACAATCAAGTTAACTGGACGCCAAGAGGCCTCTGAACTAACCAATTGAAGATTGTCATAGAAATCTGCATTTTCAAATAAATTTAATCCATTAATTGATTTTGATTTCTGCATGAGCTGCATGTTAACAAAAGCAATTAATTTATCAGTTAAAATGCCTTGTAGCGAAGTATTGATTGGAATTGCTGCTGAAGAAATGAAAAAGATTATACCCCACCAAATAACAAGACTACCAGACACCCCGCCATGCAATAATTCATCCAGCATCAGTTGTGCGATTTTAATCAAGACCGCAGGCGCCAACGCTTGTATGGGAACTAAAAAGAGTAGCACAGAACTGCTACCCCTAGAAGATTTCCAAAATAAACTAAAACTACGAACATACAATGAAATATAATTTTTAAAATTAGTCAGAGCTTTCAAATAACCGCCTCCCATCCTATTTCCAATTAACAGGTGACACCCACTCACTATACAGGGAGTCAATCTCTTCATCATTTAATGCTGCTCTAGAAACTACTTGATATTTTTCCCTCATTACCAAATTATTATTAAATCGAAGATCCAATTTAGTGAAAGGTGCTACACTCGCAATCTGAAACTCTCTACCTTGTTCGTCATACTCCATAATTTCGAAAGGATCGTTTAACGCGTAATAACGATCCGTCACTGGATCAATATTCTCAGTTAATGAAACGCAGCTAGTACGGTACTTACCTCCATCCACGATTGTATCTGCTCTTAGAGTGTCCATGTAAACTTTTCCATAGAAAATTGGTACTTCTCCTTCAATTCTTTGTTGAATTGAAAAGGTCGTATTTGTTCCCAAACGATAAATGATACCCCTATGTGAACGTATTTCCATATGTCCATTATTAGTTCTAATTTCATGATTTAGCCCAATAAGTGTTCCAGCCGTCATATTTGAACTATCTCCAGAAGTTGCTAAGGACTCGATACTATAGTCAGACGCATATGTAGCCACAAAGCTACAGCTCTTCGGTAAATTGGATTGCTTTTCCAATTGATACTCATGCGCGTCAAATATCTACTTCTTTTCGCTTAAAAATACATCCATACAAAAACTTCCCCAAAAGTTTGATTCCGATTAAGGTCTAATTTTTTTAATCTTAGTTAAAGCTTATTGTAATCAAATTTTAATCGAAGTCAACACTTTTAATGAAAAATTTTTGTTTTCTTTGAGTTAATTTCAACACCTTTACTACGAAGGCCGTTGATGGCTTTAAAATGTATCTGGCAAAATTTAAATTACTCTTCCTTTACAAAATAGCTTGTCAAAAAATCTGCCACACCATCATGATTGTTATCCAAATCGGTTTCTCGGTTAGCCGTTCGTTTGGCTTCAGCAGTCCCATTTGCCATCGCCACGCCAACTCCAGCACTGGCGAGCATTTCCAAATCATTTTGGGCATCCCCAAAAGTCATCAAATTATCACGTGTCCAGCCAAAATGTTTCAACAATACATCTAATGCCGACCCCTTATCAATCCCCGGTTTTAAGAATTCCAAAATCATGGGTTGAGAACGGACAATATGAAATTCTTTCGTTAGTTGTTCCGGCATATTTGCCACAATCTGGTCCAAAACGCCAGGATCCGTGCAAATTACTGCCTTACTATAGGAAGCATCTGGCATTTTTGCAAACGGGATGTGCAAGAAATGCATGTTTCCTCCTAACCGCTTTTCATAACCTGATAAAGGCAAATCATTAATTGGATACACGCCGTTAAAATCTAGAATATCTAATGGATACTGATGCGCAGCACAAAATTCGTGCAAATGCGCAAAATGATCCCGTTTCATGCCATCAGCCATCAATGGTTTCTTATCCACATTGTGAATAACTAGGGAGCCATTGAAATTAACGGAATAATCATTTTCATCCATTAACCCCAGTTGCGTCAGCCAATCCCAAATGGCATTAATTGGCCGTCCAGTACACAGCACGATTGCTTTCCCCTGTTTGTGCAATTGCTTCAAAACTTTGGTATTTGTTTCACTAATTTTCTTCTCTGAATTCAGTAGGGTGTTGTCCAAATCCAGTGCAATCATCTTAATCAATCTAAACTACCTCCTGCTTTCATTGCCAACGGACATGACTTTTCGAAAGTTTGTTAAAGTTCTAAGATTTCGTTTTAGAAAGCCTTTACATTATCCGCCAACTGTTCCATCATATACCTGTACCCAATAATTTGAAAAGAGGCAATATGAATGATTACGATTAAAAACAACAAATTAGAAGTTGAAATAGACCAGCTTGGTGCTCAAGTGACTCACGTGGTGGACGTCAAAGGTAATTTTGATTACATCTGGAATGGTAAAGCTTGGAAACGCCACGCACCAATTTTGTTCCCCTCAATCGGGCGATCAAACGATGATCACTACGTTGTGGATGGTCAAACTTATCCAATGCCTCAACATGGTTTTGCGCGTGATTTACAATGGGAAAATATTCGTAAAGCCGACGACCAAGTGTTACTTCAATTAAAATCTAGTCCCAAAACAAAGGAATACTACCCATTTGATTTCATTTTACAGGTGGACTACAAATTAGTTAGTAACCAATTATTAACAAAATACAGCGTCACCAACAATGACAAACAAACGATGCCTTATGCACTTGGCTCCCATCCGGGTCTCAATATTCCAATTGACGACGATGGTGTGTTTGAAGACTACACTTTGACATTTGGACCACATCCAAAGGAAATTCAACAGTTAGGCATTAACCCCGCTCCATTCCGGGATGGCACAAAAGCCCCATTCAAGGCAGTGGATAGCGATGGTGTTTTGAAATTAGATCACAGTACGTTTGACGATGGGTTAATTATTTTGGATGCCAAAAAGATTGAAACGGTCACTGTCCGTTCTGACCAAACCGCGCATGAAATCAAATTAAATGTGAAACATTTCCCATACATCACACTTTGGACTATGGAAAATGCGACCGAACCTTACCTTTGCATCGAACCATTTGCAGGTCTCCCTGATCAAGCAAGTGATACCCCAACAGATTGGGCTAACAAGAAGGGCAATAACTTCGCCGAACCTGGCGAAACTCAGTCCTTTGAATATGGAATTGAATTTTCATAATCCGCTTTTTACAAACTAAACATGTTAAAATGGGAACAGTGCGATTGATGCGCTGTTCTTTTTATCTTAATTAATCATATAGGGAGTGTTCTCATCAAAAAATTTACTGTTTACCTCATTCGCCATGGCGAAACTTATTTAAATAAATTCGATCGTATGCAAGGCTGGGCTGATGCTCCCCTGACCCCCAAAGGCATTCAAGATGCGCATATGGCCGCTAAAAAAGTGCAAAATGTTCACTTTGATCAAGCTTTTTCCAGTGATCTCACTCGAGCTGTTCATACGGCCAACATCATTTTGAAGGATACGCACAACGATTCGTTGGATGTGACCCAACTCGCAAACATTCGAGAAGCCTTCTTTGGCTACTTTGAAGGCGCCAATGGTCCCGAAACTTGGGATACCATTTGTCGCCCACTGGGATATACCGGCATTGATGATTTCTTGAGCAAACATACCTTTTACGAAGCACGAGATGCCATGCATGCCGCTGATCCGTTTAAAGATGCTGAAGATGCAGAAACCTTTAAAAAGCGAATTTTGACTGGGATTGATCAATTAGCCGAAAAAGCTAATGACGGTGAAAATTTATTGGTCGTTTCGCATATGGATGCCATTCGCAGTCTAATTCAATTGCTGAATCCCCAAATTGATGTTCATTTACCAATCAAAAATGGGAGTCTCAACATCTTGAATTTTACAGATAATCAGGCTGAGGTTGTGGCTTACGACAAGTAGGTCGAACTCCTTTGGGCAAGATGTTTTGCTTCTGTTTCCACTCGTGAGACAATAAAGAAAATTGGAAAGCAGGTGGCAAAATGGCTGAAGAACAGCAAACCGACATGCCCGCATGTTTAATCGAACCTACGGGTAAAGCCAAAGTGGAACAAGACAAACTAAGTCGTATTCATGACGAGTTGGTAAACCGCCAACTTGCAGAATTAGGGATTGCCCCACGAAAGTTATCCGTTAAAAAATCATCATAAGCTTGAAAAACGAGGGCAGGCAAAAAACATAGTTTTTTGCCTGCCCTCTGTATATTTCTTCAAATATTATTTCTAAAATGTTGGAAAAAAGGCAGATTCTTCCGCTTAGCTACGACTAACGAATGATCCAAAGTACGGATCATTCGTTAGTCTAGGCTATGCTCAGAATCTAACCGCCTTTTTGCCCACTCTCCTCATTTTTAATTAGCATTTTTTTGCTTAATCGCCGTATTCACAGCATACAATAACACCAGAATGGCGATTCCCATCAGAATTGTCAAGACTAACAAAGCGTTGCGTGATCCCACAGCCGTTAAATCAGCCTGTGATCCGCCCTTACCTAACTGGCTAGCACCAATTATTGTGGAAACAATTGACGTTCCAACTGCACCCGCAAACTGCTGAATCGTGTTCAAAATGGCATTGCCATCCGTTTGCTGCTCGTTTTTTAAGGTGGACAACCCATTCGTCATGATATTGCCAAAAATCGAACCAACCCCAAACATGTAGATGACATAAATTGCTAAAATGAGGCTATCTTTTATGTTTAAAGCTAAAACTGTAAATAACACCAGGCAAATAAAAACAATTGAGCTACCAAGCATCAATGGTTTTTTCGCGCCAAAATGGTCATAAATTCGACCACTAATTGGTGACATGACTGCGCCTAAAGCAGCACCCGGTAAAACCACTAATCCGGCAATGGTAGATGTTGCCCCATTTACTAATTGCATATAGTTGGGCAAAATAAATGACATTCCCAAAGAAATTAGCTGTAAAGTAAAAAACACAAACACATGGGCTGCAAAAGACGCGTTTCCTAACACACGCAAATCAATGACAGGCTGGTCAATGTGCAAACTGCGATAGACCAAACCAACTAAGCCGGCCAAGCCAATGATAATGGCACCGGCGACTGGCAAACTCATAAAACTCATCCCACCCATATTACTGAATCCAAGAATCAACCCAATAAATGTCATGGCAATCAACAAAATACTGACCGGATCAAATTTCATAGCTTGCGTTGGCCGTTTTTGTTCAATCGTTTTGATCCCTGTTGCTAGCGAAATTAACAGTAGTGGCACTAAGATGATGAACACAAATCGCCAGCCTAAACTCGCAACTACCACCCCACCAAATGTAGGTCCAATTGCAGGCGCAACAGCAGTGATTAAAGTTCCAATACCCATCATCATGCCAATTTTGCTGGTCGGAACTTGATCAATAATAATATTAAACATCAAGGGTAAGGCTATTCCGGTCCCGCAACCTTGTATAATCCTTCCAAGTAATAGGATCGGAAAAATTGGCGCTACCGCATCCATTATTAGGCCAAGCAAGAACAATAGATTAGCTACAATAAACAAAGATTTGGTTTTAAAACGGGTTTTTAAAGCTGACGAGAGCGGTACAATGATTGCCACAGTCAATAAGTATCCCGTTGTCAACCATTGAACCGTACTTGTGGTAATATCAAATTCTTTCATCAAAGTTGGAAAGGTAATGTTCATAGCGGTTTCGACAATCACGCCACTAAAAGACATCAGCCCAGTAGCAATGACCGCGGCAATCACCTGAGGCCGAATTCGTTGATTAGTTTCATTAGTCATATTTTATTTCTCGTGGTCCTTTCCATAATTCTTACCAGCTTCATCGACGGTTAAAAATTGCAAAATCTTTGTAAAATTTTCAAGTTCTTCAGCAGTAAAATTAGCTTCCAAACTAGCTCGTTGAACCTTCATATAGTTTCGATTAATTTGGACAAAGGGTTGTGCCTTTGCTGTTAATTGAATTTGCTTTTGCCGGGCATCATCTTTTGCAACTAGTCGTAAAATTAGTCCCTTTTTTTCCATCCGTTGTAATAAGGTTGTCGCACTGGAACGGCGAATGGCAAATTCATTTTCAATATCGCGTTGAAGACACGTTTGGTTAGGATACTTTCCTAGAAAATCAATAATGGACATCTGGACACCGGTCAACTCATACTCTGCGGCAAACGTGTCGATATGCCGGCTCATGACGTTACTTGCATGTTTAATCAGGCGTCCATACATAGATAAATCCTGTTTCATCAGTTTCATCTCCTCGGCTTCCGTTAGCAGGCTAACGTTTTACATTATAGAACTTTTTTTAACGATTATGCAAGGACAAGTTAAATGAAAGCACAAAAAACTGCAAGTACATTGCATCATTAAAAATGTACTTGCAGTTTTTTACCTTGTGACTAAAGGTTGAAAGCATCAAAGTTATTATATCAGTGTGTTGATTGCAAAGATTAGACTTAGTCTGGAAGCAAATGGGCTCAGTAGTGTCCTTTATCTTAGCAGGTTTCACTTAGATAAAAGCCGAGCTTGGAGACGTGGCTTGCGGCTCCAAGTCGTGCCCACTATTCCGCCTAGTAATGATGATTTTCGTTCCGAAAATCTTTCTTGCTCCAGTCAATGTCGATTCTTGTGGC
>NZ_DOEM01000036.1:0-18874 GCF_003533255.1 Pediococcus sp. | reverse complement strand
TCTTTAATACTGAGTGAAAATTTTATATTATTATCTATAGGGTTCATGGTTTCTCACATCCTTTGATGATGCTGTAGTGGGTGGATTTTTTTGTGTGTGGGGACCTGTGGGCCTCTTTTTTTTTCAAAAAAATCCTGTTAATAGATTACCACATTGGTAGTTCATCAACAGGAAAAAGTATAGAGCCTGAAAAACCCGTCCTTAACACATTGGCTGTTAAGGACGGTTTTTTGATTTCTCAAACGGGGTGAAACACATGGAAATACAACGATGGCAACGCTCATTGATCAATTTCAAGACAAATTATTCAACATATTTGGAGGAAATCAATCATGAGTATTTTTACAAACAAAAAGGCATTACTTATTGCAGGTATCATTCTGATCGGCGGCGTCAGTTTCGGCATTCATGCCAATTCTAAACAAGCTCAGGCAGCACCCGCACAAAAAATCAATTTATACGAAACCACTAATCTTACCAGTTTAGACGCCTCAAAAATAACCGATGGCGTTTCTAGTAGTCAACTCAGTCAAGTCGATGAAGGCCTTTACCGATTAAACAAAAATAGTAATCCGGTCAATGCATTAGCAACCAAAACCACCGTTTCCAAAAATGGTAAAACATATACTATTAATTTACGCCACAATGGCCGGTGGAGTGACGGTGAAAAAGTCACAGCCAACGATTTTGTTTATTCTTGGAGACGGACGCTAGATCCTAAAACTAAATCTGAATTCACTCATTTGTTTGCCAATTTCAAAAATGCCAGCGCCATTATGGTTGGTAAAAAGTCCCCTGCCACATTGGGTGTGACTGCGACTAGTAAATATCAGCTAAAGGTCCATTTAAGCACACCCATTCCGTACTTCAAGAAGCTTTTATCAGGCACAACTTTCTATCCAATTAGCCAAAAAGCCGTTGAAAAATATGGTTCTAAATACGGCATGACCGCTAAAAAAACGATCTACAATGGGCCATTCGTTTTGAAAGGCTGGAACGGAACTAATGATACTTGGAGTTTGGTCAAGAACCCAACTTACAGAGATCATAAAATTGTAAAGCTCGCTAAAATCAATTATCAGGTAATCAAGGCCACTTCAACGGCTTACAATTTGTACCAAGCCAATAAGCTGGCTATGGTTACTTTAGCCGGCGAAGAAAATGTCCAAAACAAGGACAATCCAGAATTAAAGACTTTGTCCTCCGGCCGAGTTGGTTTCATTCAGTATAACGAAAAAGATAAAACAGCGGCCAACAAAGATCTACGCACCGCAATTTCACTCACTATTAATCGTCAGCAATTAGTGGATAAAATTCTTGAAAATGGCTCTACCTCGGCCAAGACGTTTGGGGTGCACAATATGTTGAAGAACCCCCAGACAGGTAAAGATTTTGCCGACGATGCTTACATTTCGAGCTCTATGGCTTACAACATTGCCAAAGCAAAAACTCTATATAAAACTGCACAAAAACAATTAGGAAAACAGCAATTAACTCTAACAATCACTTGCGCCAACGATGATACGAGCCAACATGCAGCCACTTTCATTCAAGGCCAGTTGATGAATCATTTAAATGGCTTGAAGGTCAACGTGCGCACTATGCCATTCCCTTCAATGTTAACAAAAGTCTCTCAAGGAGATTTCCAGCTTAATTTAACTAGTTGGGGCATGGATTTTGCTGATCCGACGCAAGCTTTGACCATTTTGACGTCTACCAGCAACTCCAACATGGGCCATTATCAAAGTAAAACCTATGACAATGCCATGAATGCTGCCGATGGAAAGGATGCTTTGAATCCTACTAAACGTTATCAAGATCTTGTGGACGCAGCCAAAACAGCTGTCAAAGATCAGGCGGTTACACCGCTATACGAAAGCCGTTCGCGTTTATTAGTGAAATCATCCTTGCATGGTGTTATTTACAATAAATTTAGTGGTGCATTAGATTTCCGCAGTACTTATGTCAAATAATGATAAAATCGGACTACCCTTGATGGGGCGGCCCAATTTTTTATAATCTGCTAAGTTTCGGCTCCCTCACCAATCCGTTCCAAAAACGTTGCCAATTCTTCTGGCGTCTCTGGTCCAGCTTTGGTAATCCAGTCGACAATTACGCTCGTTAAACCTGTAGAATGGTAGCGCGCATAGTAGGCAATTTCACGAGAATTCAGATCTTGGAGCTGTCCCTTGTGATGGGATAATTGTACCAAAGTTTTGGCAATACTATCACGCAACATATCCTGTTCATTGGCCGCAACTAACACTTTGATAAAATCGCCATTGGCTTTAAGAAATCGCATGATATAAACTAAGCCCTCATGGGGAATCATGGCATCAAAATCAACTTTAGTTGTTAATTCGGTCATTATCCTGCTCATTTCGTGAGTCAATATTTCGGTCGGGTTTTGATAGTATCGATAAAAAGTCATCCGTGAGACACCGGCTGTTTTTGCTAATTCCGTGATTGAGATTTCCGCAAATGCTTTCTTCTTTAATAAACGCTCCAATGCGCCCAATATGTAGGCTTCCGTTTCGTTTGATCGTTTGGTCATTGACATGTTTACTCCTTTTGTCACTTCTGGCTCTGAAGTGATTGTAATGACTTAAAATTGGCGGTACACTTTCTTCAATTACTAACTGTTACAACAGTAACATATTCAAAGGAAGAAGGATAATATCGCATGAAAAAAGTAATCGCAATTACAGGTGCCAGTAGTGGGATGGGCAAAGCAGCTGTACAACTATTTGCTGAAAAAGGCTGGGTGGTTTATGGTGGTGCCCGTCGAGTTGAAAAGATCCCAACCAGCGCCAACATTCATGCCATCAAACTGGACGTCACGGATTCAGAGTCTAATAACAATTTTATTCAAACCATTTTATCAGAACAGCAAAGACTAGACGTGCTTATTAATAATGCGGGTTACAGTGAAGGTGGTCCTGTTTAAGATGTTTCAATTGAAAATGTCCGAAAACAATTCGAGACTAATTTCTTTGGCGCAGCTTAATTAACTAAGCTAAGTTTGCCAACTATGCGTGCACAAAACTCTGGCCGAATTGTCAATATTTCATCAATCGGTGGTGCCCTTTATATCCCACTAAACGCTTACTATCACGCAACTAAAGCAGCTTTACAACAAGGGAGTGACACCTTAGATGTTGAAGTTCAACAATTTGGAATTCGATCAGTAATTGTTCAACCCGGTGGCACCCAATCATCTTGGTCTGCAATCACCATGGACAATATTCGCAAAAATCTCAAGCCAGATTCTGCTTACTTACCCTTCGTTAATTCATTAGCTAAGAGTTTTGGCTCATTTGAAGGTCAAAGTGGGGCAACTTCAGCTGACTTAGCTAAAGTCTTCTATGCAGCAGCGACCGACTCGAAACCGAAACACCGTTATTTCCGTTCATTTGGAGACCGCGCGATCGTGCACATTGTCCGAGCCTACCCACGGATTTATCGTGCGGCATCACTAGCTGTATTAAATCGTTTAGCTAAACGAACTAAATAATCACAAAAAAACTTGCAGTCAATTTCTGCAAGTTTTTTGTATATATATTTTCACGTGAAACATTTTTCATCACAACAGACAATTTCTGAGATCGCCGACATGGTCGCTGATTTTGTTATATCTGTCACTGCAGTGGGCAAAATCAAACGAGTTGAGTAATAAATATCTATAATTAAACAAGTGCAGTTAACTAGGTTTTGGGTTATTTCCAAAATCGTTAATTGCGCTTGTCTTATTTTCCGTTAATTAAGAATGCACATCGCTGCCAAGCTAGGTACAAGAAATATTGCCGAGCAGTCGTCGTGAGTTGCATCACATTCAGCAAAACCAGATAATAGCTGTTTGGATAATTCTCAAAAATTGTCCACAAAATAAGTAAAACAGCGATAAAGGAAATGCCCTGCAAAACACGAGCCTGTTTTATCGTTTTAACCACACTTTTATCTTTGGTCATCACATCAGTAATTTGCTCAAGTGTGAACTGCTTTTTTAGTGCCGTAATTCGTTTTTGAAGCACATACCAAACCACTCCCAGGGCAATAAAGATAACGATCATAATTCCAGTAAATATCATATATTCTCCTTGTTCTCTTAAATGTCTTTGTTAAATCTATTATATCGCAAGCTGACTTAAAGTACTGAAATGAACCCACAGCATAAATTGAAATGCTTTCAAAATAATTTCAAAAAATTTAAATCATTTGAGTATTTAAGTCCCAATAAGGTAATTTTTCAAATTTTATACCAATAAAATATAAACCCTCATGAAGTGACTCATGTGTTCTTTTCAATCGGTATAGACCACATGTAATATCGGTCAATTTCAACAGCAACGGGGTTGTGTAAGCGCTTGTTTAGGCGTTATTATGGAAAATGTGTTATGCATTTATAACTTTTTTCACTTTCCAAAAGGAGGAGTATTCTATATGAAATCATATCTTCAACGCATGGGTCGTTCTTTACAACTGCCCGTTGCTGTTTTACCTGCCGCCGCATTATTAGTCGGTATTGGTCACTGGTTACCTGCAAAATGGGCCGTGGCGCAATTCTTGCAAGCCGGTGGTAATGCCATTCTTGGTCAACTTGCGCTTTTATTCGCAGTTGGTCTTGCACTTGGTATGTCAAAGGACAAAGATGGTGCCGCTGCTTTAGCTGGTGTTGTTGCTTATTTTGTCCCTGTCTCTGTTTTAGCACCAGCTTCAGTTGCCTTATTAAAAAACATTAAGGTAACTCAAGTAGATCCATCCTTTAGTGCCCTTAGTGGTAATGTCTTTATTGGTATTATTGCTGGACTAATTGCAGCCTCACTTTACAACCGATTCCACGAAACTAAATTACCGATGGCCTTATCATTCTTTAGCGGCAAATGACTAGTTCCAATTATGTCCGCTTTAGTTATGTTATTTGTTACAGTGCTATTATTATTCGTTTGGCCACCAGTATACGAAGCTCTAGTTGCTTTTGGTAAATTCTTCGTTGGTTTAGGTGCTGTTGGTGCTGGATTATATGGATTTTTCAATCGTTTATTGATTCCAACTGGTTTACATCAAGCTTTAAACTCAGTATTCTGGTTCAACGTTGCCGGAATTAATGATATTGGTAAATTCTGGGCTAACCAGGGGGTTAAAGGGGTTACCGGTATGTACATGGGTGGTTTCTTCCCTGTTATGATGTTTGGACTCCCAGCCGGTGCCCTGGCGATTTATCGTAACGCCCGTCCTGAACGTAAAAAAGAAACAGCTTCATTGATGATGGCTGGCGCCTTCGCGGCATTCTTCACTGGTGTAACTGAGCCATTGGAATTCTCATTCATGTTTGTTGCATGGCCTTTATACGTAATTCATGCCGTTTTCACTGGTTTATCCTTAGCCTTTGCAGCATTTATGCATTGGACTGCCGGGTTTACGTTTAGCGCTGGCTTAGTCGATTTCGTCTTAAGTTCACGCATGCCGATTGCTAACATGCCCTACATGCTAATCGTTCAAGGTCTTGTCATGGCTGTTATTTACTACTTTGGATTTGATTTTGCAATCAAAAAATTCAATTTAATGACTCCCGGTCGTGAACCTATCGAAGCGGATGCAGCCGAAGGTGTCGATGTCGCAATCGATACCGATGATAGTGATGATAAATACAGCATTCAAGCCAAAAAGATTTATGCAGCTATTGGTGGTAAAGATAACATCACTGCTGTCGATAATTGTACAACCCGTCTTCGTTTGCAATTAAAAGATACCGATACAATTAATAAAGGCGCTATTAAAGGGGCTGGTGCTATTGGTATCAACGTTCTAGATAAGTCCAATCTTCAAATTGTAATTGGAACTGAAGTTCAATTTGTCGCTGATGCGTTAACCAAACTTGATAAAGAAGGCGCTCCAGTAGGAAAAATTACTACTACAGCTGCACCAACTCCTGAACCTGTTACAAGTGCGGATGTTAATTCTGGTGCAGTTGACACCTTCTATACTCCAACCGCTGGTCAATTACTTGCAATTGAAGATGTGAAAGATCCAACCTTCTCTCAAAAGATGCTAGGTGATGGCTATGCTGTTGAACCTTCAGATGGTAAAGTTGTTTCACCTGTTGATGGTGAGATCATGACCGTTTTCCCTACTAAACACGCGATCGGAATTAAAACCGATGATGGCTTAGAAATCTTGGTTCACATGGGATTAGATACCGTTGAACTTAAGGGAGAACCTTTTACAGTAAACGTTTCTGAAGGTCAAAAGGTTCGTCATGGTGATTTACTTGCTACTGCTGACCTACAAGCTATCAATCACTCTGGCAAGGGTACAACAATGATTGTCATCATTACAAATATGCCTGCTGTAGGTTATATGAAGTTTGACGGCCTTGCCCGCCAGGTTGGTACTGATGAAGAAGTTGTCAAAGTTATATTAAAGTAAATTTCCTTCTCATCAATTCAAATTAATAAGTCCCACAATAAAGATCGTTCTTTTAGGAACGATCTTTTCTTGTTCTTAATTTAAAAATTAGGTGCTAACTGAGTTAAATACAGCTAACACCTTTTTATGCAATTCATTAAATTCTGAGTTTTCAACGAAAATCAAAATAGGTGCAATCTCCCTACAATTCCTGCATAATGCATTTGAAAAGTTGGGAGGAGGAAGCAAAATGAAGGTCGATGAACAAACAACTATGCGCGATATTTATAACCTAATTTTAAACCCCGCAACCAGAGTCTGGGAACGAACTCAATTGCTCACAATGAAAAACGCTGTCGAAAAAGGCGCACATTTCAACACAGAACTTGACCAACTAGAATTTGCGCTGCGCCCTTTAGCTTGGCGTGATAACCTGACTCCTGATGTGGCGGATTTTTATGCAAAAATAACTGATGATGCAGAAAAATCACCCACGTTTGATGTCGCAAAACATCAAAATCTATCCAATCCTTACTATGAACGGGCCATATTCGCCGGTGGCTGTTTTTGGTGCATGGTGGAGCCTTTTGAGACGCGGCCTGGCATTGTTTCCGTTTTATCTGGCTACACCGGGGGACACGTCATTAAGCCAACCTACGAACAAGTAGTGGGCCAACAAACCGGCCACGTTGAAGCAGTGGAAATTGTCTTTGATACCCGAATTATTAAGTATAATGAACTGGTGGCCCTTTATTGGCAAATTACAGACCCTACTGACAATATGGGCCAGATTAACGATCGCGGTGAGGAATACCGCCCAATTATTTTCGTTCAAAGCGCTCAGCAACGAAAAATTGCGGAAGCTTCCAAACAAAAATTAAGGGCATCTGGGAAATATAAACATCCGATTGTAACTGAAATTTTACCTGCCACCAAATTTTGGCCTGCCGAAAACTTCCATCAAGAGTTTTACAAAAAGAATCCAGTTAGATATAAAAAGATGGCACATGCACGCCGACAGTATCTGGCTATGCAGCATTTTTGGGGTAAAGTACGGGTCAGTTTAAACAAATTAATAAAAACCGGAATCAAAAAATGACACGACTAAGTGCTTCGCTTGAAGTCGTGTCATTTTGTTTTCTATAATTTAATCAATTTTTGGAAATTTCTCTAATCGATAAAGCTGTTCCTTATCGGGCTTGCGCTGTCCATCTTTAAACCTATAATTCATGTGTTGATAAAAAGGTAGTGCAGTAATAGAGGCTGGGATTTCAACCCGCATTGCCTTCAGAAAATAGCTGTCTTTTTCCAAAGTTTCAATAATCAGACGACCAATCCCTCGATGCTGAAAATTAGGCAAAATAAAAATATCAAACAAACTGTATTCCTTAGTACTTCCCCAATATGACCCAATAGCTCCAGTACCAATAATTCGATCTGCATCAAGAAATACATAAAAATGTGTTTGTTTTGCTTTATTTATAAAAAATTTTGCATTCATACGTTTAATATCGGCTTCAATGTATTCCTGCGAATAATCTTTTCGATTGGAAACTCTCAGTGTTTCAGCAATCACTTTGGCAACATCATTAGCATCCTCTGGCCTAAATAATCGGTATGTAATCATGCGATTTACCTTCTTTTATAGTTTATTCAAACATCGCTTTTCTAAAGCGATCCACAAAAACGGCAATATTTTCGTCCAGTTCATTTGTTAAAGACCAGCGAATAAAGCTCTTCGTTTGCCTTAATGTACGATAATTATTGGCGGATTCTGGGTCTTCTATGCTACGACAGATCACGGATCACTTACTGCCGACTCATCATTTATATGTCAGTCATTATAAAACCTCCAAATTAAGCACTTAACCACATATTGAATTGTTGATAAACTTTTGTGATTGTTTTCGGTAAGTCAAAATTATAGTTACCACTGATTTGCTCACTTACGCCGCGATATAATTGCAGTACTTTACGCAAACTTGCTTTAGTTTCCGGCAACGAGGTTTGCTGATAAGTTGCAGATAATTGTGTTTTTCAACTGCACTTAACGTTGGCTCGATAAACTTTCCCGTCACACCAGCATCAAATCGTCCATTTTGTTGCATGGTTGCTCGCATTTCCAGTAAAGTTAGTAGTTCTGGACGAACATATCGATTAAATTGCTCGTTAGCATACACTAGATTTTGCCGTGCCAAGCCTTTAACTACATTGCCGGCACACCAATAAAATTCTCGCACATGTTCTTGAAAACTGTCTTGATCGGGTAACGGAATAAAATGTGACTGAGCATTAGTTTTGCGCGGTGGGACTCGCCCCTTATTTTGGCGCCAAACAATTGTGTTTAGTGTGTCATTACTCAAATAGGCAGCTTCTGCCTGAACCGATGTCATTTTAAAATCAATGCGTCGTGTGCCAGTATAGCGTGTGAGCCATGAAAACCACCTACCACTATGTGGACCAAACAAATCCTGTGTTTCAATAAATTGAACAATCGTTGGCTCGCCTAACTGTTGGAGCCACCACCAACCATCTTCGCGCGCTGGTTCACGTACAAAAAGTGTGACATCTAGATCTGTCCACTCATCGCTAATTTGTGTGCTATCATTTGACGCACCTTCTGTACCAATGGCAATAATATTCTTGTTATCACTTGCAAGTTTGATCAATTTATCTAAATCAGTAGTAATCATTGACATGCTCCTTTGGTTATCATTCACAAAATCAGTATGCACCATTAGACTAGCGTATTCCAATACACATAACGAAAATTTATTGAAAAAGTCCCACTTACTAAATAGTAAGACAAAGAAAAAATGAATTATAACAACTATTGGACAAAACATTAGCCTGGTAAAGCATAGTTTCAGATAGTATGGTTTTCCAGCTCAGTATAAACATTAATTCTCCGCTACGATGGGCTTCATTAATTAATTGCCTTTTTGCACGCAATTTTATTTATGATACGGACTTCCTGCATTAATCATAAACGCACGGTAAACTTGCTCCACTAACACTAACCGCATCAGCTGATGTGGCAATGTAAACCGACCAAACGAGATGTGTGCATTTGCTCGTTTGATCACTTCAGGACTCAATCCGAGTGACCCACCAATCACAAATGTGAGATCAGAGTGACCGTACGTTGCCAACTGATCGATCTCCTTAGCAAATTCTTCTGACGAACGTTCTTTACCTAGTATCTCCAAACTGTACACATACTCACGTTCTTTGATCTTATTTAGAATTCGTTCTCCTTCTTTTCCCTTCACATCAGCCATCTCTGCGTCACTTAGAGATTCCGGAGCCTTCTCATCGGGAACTTCGACGATGCTAAACTTGCAGAATTTACTGAGTCTTTTTGCATATTCGGCAATTCCCTGTTTAAAATACTTCTCTTTGAGTTTTCCCACAACAATAAACTTGATGTTCATAAAAATACTCCTTTACACAAGTTATTCACAAAGTTATCCACAGGCTGGTGAATAAGATTCCCATATATAGGGGTCATTTTTCCACCACCACAACATGAGCTATCCCCAACTTGTCAACATAAAATTTAGTTATCCACTGTTTTCAACAGTAACACATGTTCGTATCCACAGGCTAGAAACGCTGATATATCTGCATTTGTGGCGTTCATAATTTTGTGAAACAAATTTAGTCCACAGTTTCCGTCCCAACCTGTGGATAACTTTTAAACCCATTTCATTACTTATACCAACCTGATTTAGGTCATCGCTTCAAAATGTCATTTTAGTTATTCACAAAGTTATCCACAGTTGTCCACAATTGTTTTTCACAGCTTATTTTTGATCTGAACAATCCATAATTATTGATGGGGGCAATGTTCGTTTTTCTTCTGATAAATTCCCGTCTTTCCTTAAGAAAAACTTTAGAATATTTAAAATCATTCGGAACCACAATTTACTCCAAAAATAAAGTGGATTTTCAAAAGTAATTCAAACTTGTTATAAAACGCCCAGTTCAGCCATTTATATACATTTCCTGTGTATAATTCTACACTATTTGTCCGTAATAAAAAACAACGCATAGATACATCCATCTGAAGTAGTTAGTAATTTTCTTTTGGGGATTACACTAGCCAATTAAAGACAAGAATAGAAACACGCGATCTCTCTTAACCTCATGGCCTGATTCGGCCTTGTTTTCCACAAAAAAAAGACGCCAAGCCTAACTTGACGTCTTTTCTAATATTCATAATTTATTTTGCCTGTGAACTTAGTGTCGTTGTGGTTTCTGTTAAGTGAATGGTGGCTGTCTTATAAGTGCTACCATGATACCAACCAATTTTCACTTTATCGCCAATCTTAAGTTTGTAAAGTTTATCCCTCAAGGTTGCCACACTGGTAATCTTTGTGCCATCCAATTTCGTGACGACATCATACTTCTTCAAGCCTGCTGTACGTGCTGGTGAGCCTGCATACGTTTGATAGATCACAGCGCCTTCATTGACACTTGATGGTAGCTTGAGGATTGACTTCTGTTGACTAGACGTAATGTCTGTTAAATCAATCAAAGAAGCTCCTAACGCTGGCCGAACAATCTTACCTTTACTAATTAACTGATTAATAATCGTAACCACTTCATTAGATGGAATTGCAAAACCCATTCCTTCAACACTTGTACCAGATGAACTGCTTGATAATTTCATGGAGTTAATGCCAATTACCTGACCTGCTAAGTTGATCAAAGGACCGCCTGAGTTACCAGAGTTGATTGCGGCATCTGTTTGAATAACTGTAGCTTCCCCAGTTTCTTGACCAGATTCATTCGTCGTTGAAACGGTTCGTTTCTTCGCAGAAATGATTCCTTGTGTTAAGGAAGTAGCATAATCTGAACCAAGTGGTGAACCAATCGCTAGCGCCGTTTCACCAACTTTAATGTTATTCGAGTTACCAAAGCTGGCAACGGTTGTCACTACAGAAGAGTTAATTTTCAAAACTGCTAAATCGGTGACGGAATCCTTACCTACAACCTTAGCTGAAACTTTCTTACCATTACTCATAATTATTTCAACGGCGTTTGAACCCGAAATAACATGGTTGTTTGTCACTACGTAAGCCGCATTTCCGCTCTTTTTGTAAATGACTCCTGAACCTTCTGCGTATGTCTCAAGCTTACTTGAGCTTGAGGAACTTGACGAACTTGAAGACGATTCTCCAAAAATCGAACCATATAAACTGTTACTTGAATTTGAACTTTCCTTCTTCAGATTAATGACGGTAACCACAGCATTCTTAATGCTGCTATAAGCCTTTTCAGACTGCCCACTCACATTAACCTTCACGTTGCTGACCTTGGTTGAGCCCGAACTATTCGAACCACTTGGGACGGCTGTCGCGTTTTCTGCTTGTCGATTACTAAAGTAATTAACTGCCCCGAACGCAATTCCACCACCAATCAAACCTGCAACTAGCGCTGTAATGAAAACTGCCCATAAATTCTTGTTTTTAAACATAGCTATATGCGATCAAATGATCGCCAAACCCCCTTCGCCTTATTAATTGTAACTGCTTTCAGCATAACAATAAATTGTGATGAAAATATGAATGATTTTTATATTTTTCACTAAATTGCTGTCAGTTTAGTTGCCTTTGTATGATCTGTGTCAAAAAGCTGAAAGTCATGACCAACGGCTAAATCTTTGTTTTTCATCATGGAGGCCACGGTTAAGTGTGCAAGTTCCTTCATATTATTGTGCAAACTTAAATGCCCAAGAAAAATCTTTTTTGTGTTGTATCCCATGACATCCATCAACGCATTTGCGCCAGCTTCATTAGATAAATGCCCATGATCACTTAAAATCCGTTGTTTCAGTGGCCAGGGATAGCCACCCATTCGCAGCATTTCTACATCGTGGTTCACTTCGAACAAGTAGGCATCCGCATTTTCAATTTGGCCTTCCACCCGCTCTGAAACATAACCGGTATCAGTTAAAATCACAAAGGTTTTCCCATTATGATGAAACTCATAAAATTGAGGTTCTGCTGCATCATGCGAAACTGCAAAGCTTTCCACATCAATATCTCCAAAGGACTTCGTTTTGCCAACTTCGAAAATGTTTTTCTTTTCTTCTGGGATAGGGCCAATTTTGGGCTCTATAGCTCGCCATGTTCCCTGATTAGCATATAAATCGAGGTTATATCGGCGGGCCAAAACACCAGCCCCTTGAATGTGGTCCGTATGTTCATGGGTAATGAAAAGTGAATCGACATCCGCAAGGTCTCGGCCAATACTGTTCATTAAACCTTCAATTTTTTTCCCGCTTAATCCGGCGTCCACTAACATCTTATGTTTGGGAGTTTCAATATAGGTCACATTCCCAGTACTACCACTTGCTAAAACACTAATCTTCATATCGTCGTCACTCATGTATTTCCTTACCCCTTCGAACTAAATTTAACTTAAATTAAGTGTCTAATGAACTTCAGATGAAGCTGAGCTACTGCTCGAGACTTGGCTGCTTGTTGATTCACTCGAACTTGTTGAAACTGCATTGGTACTTGAACTTGATGTACTACTGCTGCTATAGGCTCTTCTGGTCGTAGCTTGAACACTTGCCTGTGTACTTGATTCCACGGCTCGTTTCGAACTAGAAACCGCTTGGTTCAACAGACTACTATCATCTTCGCTACTAGACTCTGCAGTACTTGAACTGCTACTAGATGAAGATTGCACCTGTGTATTATACTTCATAATTACACCCGTAAATGCACTGATTCGATAATATTGAAGGGTCGCACTACTTTTACCATGGACAGCAATGTACCACGTTGGCACATAAACTGATCCTTTTTGGATACTCAACAATCTTGTATATCCTAAACGAGCCCATTTAATAACAGACTCATTAGGCACCTCATTATACTGGTAAAGCCAAATAATTGCACGTTCCTGACTTATCGTATCTTGTTTTTCCCGCAATGGATTAGCATCTGTCAAATACCCCTGTGTGTAGCCAACCACTTGACCACCACTGTTAATCTTAAATCGAATTTGTCCTGATCTGGAGAAAATTCGTTGCCCCGAAACCATTTGCGTATAGATAATCTGACTACCTGTAGAAGTTTTGGCATCATACTGATAATGTTTCCCATTCACAATCTGATTACTGTCGTTCACAATTTGATTCAATGTTTTTTCTGGACTTTTTGTATTCAAAGTTAGCGGTGTGTTAAACGTACTAATTATTTCACCGTTAACCATTTTAGCTGATTGGGCAGTCAAAGATTCCATTTTTTCCTTTAGCCGTTTATTTCCAGAGGTCTGGGTTGAAATATAATAGCCTTGACCTTTTTTGTTAGACGGCTTTGAAAAAGAAATGGAATCATCGCGCATTTCTTTCAAAATTGTCGCGTTATGACTCGCTCCCTGTGAAGTTGAATGAACATCAGAATTATTTTGGAAAAAGGAGATGACTAAAAAGATATCCAGTGCCGCGAATGCTGTTAAAAATATTAACTCAATTCTTTTGAAATCCATGCGTTTTCATCCCCTTATGGTTGTTGTTCAATCAACTTTTGATAAGAAATCCATTGATTCTTGTAGTTCACATACCAAGTTGGTGTTAGGTTTACCACTAAATCACTGGATGGATTTGCAGTCCATTGATAACCAATTTCAATGTTCTTAATATCACTTAATTTGTAACCAACTGCTTCTAAGCGATCCAAAACAGTTTGCGTCGATGGTAAAATCGTGCGTTCCTTACCCGTGGGTACAGGAATTTGTAAACTGTATAACGAAAAATCAATTTCTTTTGTTCTCGCACCAGTCATCTGAACTTCAACCGTTCCGTACTCGGTTTGATTAAAGATAGGAAAGCCTTCGACGTAACTACGGTAAACAACGGAATTATTTTTGGCATTGTAGTGATAATAGCGCATGTTATCCAACGGGACTTCCATTTGTTTCAATACTTTGAAACTCTTGGACAACGTTGAACTCATCCCGGTATGATAGGATTGCTGCCCCGACAAATCTTCATAAAATACGATGCCCCGTTTGTTATTCACGGTCATCCGCTTTGAATTACTATCATTATAAATTGTTTTGCCTTTTTGTTCCTTAGTTGTCACTGAAGAAGCATTATCACTATCCATTAAAGTTGAAACAAAATAAGCGGCGGTTTGTTTATTAACTAGATAACTATATTCTGGAATTTTAACTTCATTTTCGTAATTCGTCATCAAACGATGATTTATTAACGTTTCTGACACTGCAAAGCGTTGTACCTTGCCAATCAATAGTTCCTTAATCTGAGCTAGATTTTGATTAGTTGTTCGAACTTTATAAATTGCATAATTTTCATCATTTAAAAGATAAACTTCATTTCGTTTATCAACTGAAAAAACGATTCGAGAAAATTTACCACTAAACCTGGTCTTCTGATCAAACGCGTCATTTAAAATACCACTCGTCACATTGTCCGGATACTTTAACATAACTGTATTATCACGGGCAACTAAATTTTCATACGCCTTACGACTATTGATCGATTTTCTCGTTACGCCACGTAAGTGCCACTTTTGGATGGCACTTCGGATAGAATCCGTTAGACTAACATTAGTATTGTTAATTAAATACGAACTCGTATCTGATTGATGATAAATTACCTGTGTTGGTAAATAAATATCACCAACCGATTTATTCGATTGTTCACTTTGAACTACATTACTATTTCGACTTGATTGTTGTTTCGTTTTTTCATAGTGGGCCGGATTTGTCCAAATAAACCACGACAAAACCACACTTAAAAGGACCACTAGAATAAGGCCAAGATGAATTAATATTCGACTAGTTCGCATTCCTCTCATTCCCACTGATCCTCCTCGTCTAAGGGCTCGTAAGGAAGGGAAATATAGAATATGGAGCCCTTGCCTTCCTTACTATCAACCCAGATTCGGCCGCCATGCATTGAAATAATTTCCTTTGAGATTGCCAATCCCAGTCCAGTTCCACCTTGTGCGCGTGAACGAGCTTTATCCACCCGGTAGAACCGATCAAAGACATGGGTCAGATCCTTCTTCGGAATTCCCAGTCCTTGATCTGAAACGCTTAAAATAACGTGATTATGCGTCTCTAACAAGCGACAAGTAATTGTGCCACCATCAGGTGAGTATTTGATCGCATTATTCATTAAATTATCTAACACTTGTTGGAACTTATCAGTATCAACTTCAACCCAAAGATCACGACGCGTAAACTCACGTTTGATGATGTAATTTTTATCAGGATTATCGTCTGTTTTTAGGATCATGTCAAATCGATCCAGAACATGGTTAAACAACTCATTTAAGTTAATAAGTTCCAAATCAAGTTTAGCTGTTCCAGAATCCATTCGTGACAAGCTTAGTAAGTCATTAATCATCCGAATCATCCGATCCGTTTCTTCTTGAGTCACTTTTAAAAACTGTGGTGCAACTTTAGGATCCTTCCACGCACCATCTGTTAGAGCTTCAATGTAACTCTTTAAACTGGTCAATGGTGTCCGTAGTTCATGAGAGACGTTAGAAACGAATTGTTTACGATCTTGGTCAATTTTTTGTTGTTCAGTAACATCATGTAACACACAAACCAGACCACTAATAAAACCGGATTCTCGCTGAATTAATGCAAAAGAAGCATGCAAAATTAGATCTTGCGTTTTAGTTGAAAAATCCAGCACAATATCGTCTTGATTTTCTAACAGTTCTCGCAAAGTATACGTGGTTCGAATATCTAAAACGTCCAGAATTGATTTTCCAGCTGTGTGTTCCGCATCGGCACTCAAAAAATCAAGCGCCATGTCATTTACAATTGTGATCCGGCCACGCCGATCCGTGGCAATAACGCCATCGGTCATGTGAGCAAGCACACTATCCAACCGTCGTTGTTCAGACTCAGTGGACTCTTGTGCTTCCTCAACACGCACAGACAGGTTATTTACCGCTGAGGCTAATTGCCCCAACTCATCCTTTCCATACACATGAACGTGTCCAGAATAGTCTCCACGGGCAATTCGCATAGTTTGTTTCTTCATTTCTTCAATTGGTCGCGTAATGGCTCGCGAAATAATAATGGCCAGCAACAATCCCACAACAATGGCAAACGAAGCCGCCACAAAGAAAATTAGTGTGATTTTATTAACGTTTGAATAAACACTCTCTAAATTCGCACGCACATATAAAGCACCAACCACAGTATTCGTGTTACCGCTTGTGCTAATTAACGGAATAATTGAAATGTAATATCGATTATTATTTCCCTGATCATAATTAACCTGTTGATAGGAACGCGAATTATAAATCACATTTTTAATCGCTTGATCTGTTGTTTTTTGACCGACAATTGATTGTTCGTTCAGATCACTTGACGCGCGTACGGTTCCCTTGTTATCAATAACACGAATTTCTGTAATGTTAGTATTATTCACATCAGAAACAATCTGTTGAATCTGTTTATTTGCTGAAGTGACATTACTTTTTCCAAGTTGCTCTGAAATTTCATTATCAACATAGGTTCCTAATTGAATTTGACTCTTAAACTGGCTTAAATTTTGTTGCTCCAATTGACGTACAAAAATAACCCCGACAATTTCCAATGTTATCATTAATAACAAGGCGAATACCAAGGCTATTTTAAAGTTTATCGATTGATAGAAACGGGTTTTCTTGTTCATAACCAAACATGGCTCCCATTATTTTTCATTTTCTGGATTCCGTAAATAATATCCCGCTCCACGTCGGGTAACTAGGTAAATCGGATTACTTGGGTTTTCTTCAATTTTTTCACGCAAACGCCGAACCGTAACGTCCACCGTCCGCACATCACCAAAGTAATCGTAACCCCAAACTGTCTGTAAGAGATGTTCACGAGTCATAACCTGTCCCATGTGCTGAGCAAGATAATAAAGGAGCTCAAATTCACGATGAGTCAAGTCGAGCTGGTCACCACGCCGCGAAACCGCATAGGCATCGGGATTAATATCCAAATCACCAACTTTGATGTCATTGCTTTCTTGTTCAGAACTAACTAACTGGTCTTGGCGACGCAAGTTAGCCTTCACCCGGGCAACTAGTTCACGGTTAGAAAATGGTTTCGTTACATAATCATCAGCGCCAAGTTCCAAGCCAACTACTTTATCTAATTCAGAATCTTTCGCTGTCACCATGATAATGGGAATACTATGTTTTGCACGCACACGACGTGCAACTTCCAAACCATCAATTTTGGGTAGCATCAAGTCCAAAAGAATCAAATCTGGTTGTTCATCTTCTACTTTTTCAAGGGCTTCTTCCCCATCATAGGCTTTAATAACTTCATAGCCTTCTTTAGTTAAATTAAATTTTACGATGTCTGAAATTGGTTTTTCATCGTCAACAATTAAAATCTTTTGCATAAAACTTGTTTCCTCCTTAACAGAGTCGTTTTTGATTGAAATCTATATGATCTTATTTTCGCCAAAAAGCTTAAAAACATTGCATTCTTATTATACCACACGACTTTTAGCGGTTACATTGGTGGGACATAATTACTGATATATACCATGTGTAATATCAGTCCATAGTAACTTACTCCACAGACAATACAACAAATATCGTATAACTCAATTGGTTTTATACTTTTCTATAATAAAAATGAGTAAAAATGATAAAATGATTAGAAAAGTATTGCATTTTTATTTTTTGAGATATATTATGACCAACGAGGAGATGATATTATGAAATTTAGTTTAGGAAGTTTAGGCAATTTAAAGAAGACCGAATCCTTTAGTAATTTATCCGATAGTTTTGCTGGAATTCTTAAAGAAAATGGCTTTATTTACCATAAACTGGGCAAAGTAAGACTATCGTAGCTTGGTGCAAAAAAAATGATGATAAGCCAAGGTTGATGACATATGCATTGGTATAGTAATACAACATTAATGCGATCATTAACATACATAGATAAAATGACGAGTACATGGTTAATTAAGAACTCGCCATTTTTTGTAGAAAAATTAGTCACATCTCATTCAAATAAGGAAAATTTTCAAAATTATCTAGGTATGAGAACTTATCTTTATTAAATAATTTTGAACGATACCAGATAACCCATGATTTTTTCTATTTAACTAATTTTGGCATTAAACAACCATCAAACACGCAAAAAAAATATTAATCCAAAACGTATCATATTTTGAACACACAATCGAAGATGGACTATTTATTTCATTTAGGGAAGATAATGTTGATCTTTTTGCTGAATTTTTTTGATTGGCTACTACACAAATACTCCAAAATGAATTCTAATAGTCTCTCTAATGAAATTATAGGATTAATAATTAAGCGTTTGAATATATTTCTTAGGCCAGAAAATCACAAATTAAACAGGCTCAATTACACGAAAGAAAGCTTTTATAATTCTTATCACACCGCGAATTTTATAATCAAGTTAGCCATCTTTTAAAAGTGGCCAAATAAAA
>NZ_DOEM01000021.1:73462-176778 GCF_003533255.1 Pediococcus sp. | reverse complement strand
GATTTGGTGGAGAAGGCTAACCGCCGTACTAACCATCACTGGTCAAACAAGCATCGACGTTTAGCTGGTAAAAGTATTGAGGAACGTCCTAAACGTGTCGACAAACGCAAGGAATTCGGCCACTTTGAGATTGATACTGTAGTTGGTAAACGCAGTGGACATGAAAGTGTATTATTGACCTTCACGGAACGTAAAACTCGTTATGATATTGTTCGCTTGATTGAAGGCAAAGATGCTGATTCGGTATCGTATGCACTTAAGGGGATTTGTGCTGAATTTGGTGATCTTATTAAATCTGTTACTGCTGACAACGGAACGGAGTTCACAGCCTTGAATGAAGTCTTAGACGGCGTAGCTGACATCTATTATGCCCATCCGTATAGTTCCTTTGAAAGAGCAACCAATGAAACTCATAACCGCATGATTAGACGATATTTACCTAAGGGACACTCATTAGATACGATTGGTCCCAAGACGGTTTCAATGGTTGAAAGTCGTCTTAACCAATTACCGCGACGTATCTTGAAGTATCAAACCCCAAAAGAAGCTTTTCAAATTGAAGCAGCACGTATTCGTAAAGCATGTAGTGCGTAGCCATTATCTTGACCTTCAATAGATATTCTGACTTGTTCTTGCAATTTCCGAAGAAAAAATTTTAAAAAAGTTATTTTAAACAATAATAAAATATTTTTATACAAAGCAACCTCTGAGGAAATCGAAAAGTTTATTGCTTATCTTATGCAATTTGATAATAAAATTGTAACCATCTATCTATCAAAAAACTGTTATCTAATGGCCTCATTAGCATTTCAATCATACAATTCACGAGACTATTTCACTTTTGGAGAAATCGTATTGCTATTAGACAAGTTTGATTTTTCATTAATTGTTCAAAAAACATTAAACTATGTTTTTACTCTAAACAAGAGATCAGATGGTCAGTTTGGCTTCTTAGATATAGTAACAAAAGATGAAGCGCTTGAACGAAATTCAATTTTAGAAAAACAGTATATTTCTCAGACTACGTCCGTCTTTTCGTCTATTCATACTTTATTGGAGGGATACTCATGAAAAAAAGTAAACTCATACAATTATTAAAAGGTCTATCAATTAGTAAATCTCAAATCATATTTGCCAGTACTTTATCAGTTTCTTCAGCAGCAATTCTTTTGTATATGCCACTTCAGGCAAAACAGCTAATCGATAATTTTGAAAACAAATTTAATTTACCTAACATTTTAGCTCTGGGAGCAACGCTAATTATTCAAGCAATTCTATCTGCCATTTCTTATTACTTGTTAACTCGTTTAGCTGAACGAACTGTTAAACAAATTCGTGAAAAGGTTAGTAGCCACCTTCTGAATGTAAAACAAGAATATCTGGAAAACAATCTTTCTGGTGATTTGGCTAGTAGCGTCGTCACGAACACCGAAACGATCAGTCGCCTTTTATCCAGCTTACTGCCAAATGTAGTTAGTGGCTTAACTTCCGTAATTGGTGCTTTATTTTTCTTGTGTATCATGAGTTGGCAGTTAACTTTAGTTGTTTTTGGCGCCTTAGTCCTTCTAATGATCGTGATTTCACCAATTTCAAATGTTACCAATCAAACTTATGAAGCGAGCCAGGCCAAGTCCAATGGTTTAGTCGGTCAACTGACCAACTATTTTTCCGAAATTAAGCTTTTGAAAAGTTCCAATGCTCAACAAGAAACTACAGGTAAGATTAAGCAAGAAGTGACTGCTCTCTATCTTTTCGGAATCAGAATTGCGAAGATTAATTCCATTATGGATCCGCTCGTCACCACAGTCATCATGGCGACTATTTTAGTTATTTTTGGATTTGGTGGTTATTTAGTTTCAGTCAAAACAATTACAATTGGCACTTTAATTTCATTTCTTTTGTTTGTCTTTCAGATCATCACACCATTTGCCAACGTCGGAAACGTTATAAATGATTTTCAAGCTAGCAATGGAGCTGCTAAACACTTGATTGACTTGCTAGATTTAAAGGAAGAAAATTACTCAGGAAAAATCAATTTTAGCTTGAAAAACAGTTCAATTAATTTTCAAAACGTGAACTTCTCATATCATGCGGCCAAAGAAACTTTGAAAGACCTAGATTTAACTTTTAAAAACAACAAGTTAACTGCGTTAGTCGGGCCCAGCGGTGGTGGGAAATCAACTATTATTTCGCTTCTAGAACGTTTTTACGAGCCAACTTCAGGTGAGATTCTCCTTAACAATTGCAATATCGACAAGCTGAACTTAAAGAGCTGGCGTGCAAAAATTGGCTATGTCCCTCAACAGACAAGTGTTATTGGTCAAACTCTGCGCGAAAGTTTACTCTTTGGTTTAAATGATCATCAAATTTCGGATGCGGAAATTCAGAACGCTCTAAGACAGGCCTACCTATCTGATTTCATCGCTAAATTACCTAAGGGTTTAGATACACCGATTGAAGAACATAGCGCAAATTTATCCGGTGGTCAAGTACAGCGCTTAATGTTAGCACGAGCCCTCTTGCACCGACCCGAATTACTGATTCTGGATGAATTCACGTCCGCATTTGATAGTGACTCGGAAAAATTTATCAAACAGTCTATCAATAATTTACGTAGCCAAATAGGAATTGTGATTGTAGCACATCGACTCTCAACTATTAAAGATGCAGATCAAATTTACTTTATCAAAGATGGCACTGTAGCTAGATTAGGAACCCATGAAGAATTGATAAAACATTTACCACTATACCGTAAATACGTGGAAGAACAACAACTATAAACGAATAAACTACATTTCAAAATTCTTAGCTAGATTCATGGAAAAGTTTGGCAGCCGGGGTTGCCAATGCTAAAAATATATGATAATATACTTAAGTCGGTTAATGATATGGGTGGTTAGCTCAGCTGGCAGAGCAACGGACTCTTAATCCGTGGGTCCAGGGTTCGATCCCCTGACCACCCATAAATACCAATTAATCAGTAATCATGCTGCTATTCGTAGCCGTGATTGCTGTTTTTTTATACTCGTACTGTTATACAGGAACACAAGTGATTATGCAAATATTTGCTTTGAGCCAAAAAAAGAAGGAGAAATAATTTCTCCTTCTTTTTTAATCTTGATGAAGCATTGTACTAATAAGGCTAATGATACCAATTGAGGCACTTGGGAAAGCAAAAATCTTTTGGTTCAGTTGATTGGCTGATAAACGATCATCAATGATAAACGCAATTAAATTAATTAATTCAGGAGCATCATTTCCATAAATGCTAGCTCCCACCAAGTAGTTTTCTTGGTCAAAAACCAATGTAATCTCAGCATCTAACTCATTTTTATATTGAAATAAGAGTTGTTTCCCATAAGGTAACTTTTGCGTATGGTAATGGGGCGACTGCTCAGCTCCTTTAGGTGTAACTCCCATTTGGGCAATTCTTGGTAAACTATAAACCACACTTGGAATAGCGGGGTACTTAATTTCCTCTGTACTTCCTAATACTTGTTGGGCAATATAATTAGATTCAAAAGTTGCTGTCGGGGTTAAACGCGGAATCTTTTTATCAATCACATCGCCGCTCGCATAAATATTTTTAACGGCTGTCCGTAAATGATCATCGACCACAATGCCACCACGGGTTGTTTTAATACCAACGTTCTCAAGACCGAGATTTTCAACATTAGCAATCCGGCCAGTGGCATCAACCACGTAATCGGTAGTAATGGTACGCTCTTTATTCGTCAAAACTTTGTACTGATCACCATCTTTTTTAACTTCAGTAACTGCTTCATTGAAGTTAAATTGAACTCCGTTTGATTTCAATTTTTGAATAAGCTTAGCCACAGATTGTTGATCAAACGCACCTAAAGCATGGTCTGTGAATTCCACAATTTCTACGGTAGCTCCTAGTTCACTTGCCATTGTTGCAAATTCGATTGAAATAACACCAGCGCCAATGAAAGTAATATGTTGTGGCATCTGTTTAAGATCCAAGAAATCACGATTATCATGCAAATAATTTTGACTAGGGATATTCAGTTTAGCCGCCCGCTGACCAGTCCCAATCACAATATTTTGAGCTTCAAATTCTTGATCGTTAACTGACACAGTATGTTCACCAGTTATTTTTCCTTCACCCATTAAAACATCGATACCCAATTGTTTAAATAAGCCTGCCATTTGAATAGGCAATGGATCAATTGCCTTATGTTTATAATCCATTAGAGCTGACCAATCTACTTTAGGAGCATCCGAGATCCCAATCCCTTGGTACTGCTTTAACCGATCTAAAAGTTCAAATGGGCCATCTAGTAAAATTTTAGGATCACAGCCATAGTTTGTACAAGTTCCTGCAATTTTATCCTTTTCAACAATGGCGACTGTTTTACCAGCCTGACTTAAGGTAACCGCAGCATGCCAATTTGCATGTCCGCTTCCAACAAAAATAATGTCATATTTTTTCATAAAAATTCCTCCTAGCGTTAATTTAATCGTGCACGACTAATCTGATGTAGAAAAAAGAAATTTATGCCAAAATTGCTTTCAGTTGATCAACTAGCTTATTATTTATTTTTAAGGCGTCTTCGTATTCCTTAATATCAAACGCCTCGTGACTTGCACAATCGCCAATTGCCTTATAAATAGCCATTTCCTGTTGCTTAGCAAGATTCGTTAATTTAATAACCAATTGGCGATGATCATCATCCGGTTGGATCCGTTGTACCCAGCCTGAGCCTTCAAGTCGTTTCAAAAGTGGCGTTAATGTATTACTGCTCAAATGCAGCTTATCCCCCAACTCATGTAAGGTTTGCGTGTCTTGTTGCCAAAGGGAAAGTAACACTAAGTATTGTGGGTAGGTTAGTCCAAACGGTTTCAACGCTTTTTGATAGAATTTTGTAAATAATCGGCTCGCATTGTAAACCGAAAAACAAAGTTGGTTAGTTAGTTTCATTTCATCATCAATCAATTTTATTACCCCATTTCAGTCGTGCACGATCATTATAGTCTTTACTTCATTTATTTACAACTTAGCTTCATTTTAGAATAAGTCATCTGTATTTAATAATTCTTGGGTTTGTCGTTGATTCAATAAATTCTTTGTATAGGCATGTCCATACATAATAGAGAACAAAGTATCCAAAATATATTCAAATGCGATTTGAGAAGCAAACGTACCAATTTTACTTTCATTTTCGTTTTCATCTTGCGTAGAAACAATGGTTAATTTATTTTTGGTACGTACTTTAATCTGGCGATTGCCAGTCAATAAAATTGTCGGTACCTGCTTTTTTTCCAAAAAAGCCATAATCTGCGTATATTCTGGAATGTTTGCCCCATATGATATAAACAAAACACAATCCGTTTTGTGAATGTTGGAAACGACCCATTTCTCATCCACATACTCTTCGGCAATGACGGGAAAAATATCAAGCTTAATTAATTTATTTTGAAAACTGCGGGCTCGAATCTGGGAATCACCACGACCGAAGAAGAAAAGGCGTTTAGCATCTAGTAATCGCTGGGCCGCCTGCTCAAGTTGTCGCGGGTCAATCTGGGCTTGGGCACGTTTGATCGCTATGCTGGTTAAATTTGCCATATTTTTAGCAATCGTCGTAACCGAGTCGGTGGGATTAAACGGAAAATTAGCGTCTACTGCCCCTAAAGAAACCAATTGCTGAGTCAGGCTATCGCTAGCAGCCAGTTTTAATTCCCGAAAACCTCCATAGCCCAGTTTTTTAGCCAACCTCACAATGGCAGAATGCGACGTGTAAGTGTCAGCGGCCAACTGTTCAACCGTGATGGCTGGAATATCCGTCAAATGGCTTTCAATGTACGTCTTAATTCGTTTTTCGTTGTCTGTTAAATCAGGTTGTTGATCTAATCGCTCAAGTAGCGCCAAATTAACCACTCCTTTTTTAATTTTACAGTTACTAAAGTTCCTAATTTTTGGCCCAAATGTTTAATAAACTGGCTCCTCATCTCAATAATACTGATACTTTCGGCCAATCTGCCAATATCAATAGCTTTTATTCAGCTGAACTCCCTATACTGAATTTATCAAACTTAGGAGGTCATTTTAAATGATTAATGTTGCTTATATTGGCAATGGTAAAAGCACCAATCGTTACCATCTACCTTTTATTTTAAAACTCAAGGATCGATTTAACGTCAAAACAATTTATTCACCCAGTGGCAGAATTCGGTGGACTAAAATTCCTGATGTGCACTACACCACCAGTTTGGACGATATTTATAACGATCCAGAAATTCAATTGGTTGTCGTCACAACTCCTAGTCAGTTCCATTATGCCACAGCAAAGGACGCTTTGAGCCATGGAAAAAATGTCGTCGTGGAAAAACCTTTTGCCGAAACCGCAGACCAAGCCCGCGAGTTATTTGATTTGGCCAAACAAAAACATCTCTTTATTCGATGTTACCAAAATCGACGGTTTGATTCAGATTTCTTGACGGTTCAAAAAGTCATCAACAGTGGCCTTCTGGGCGACTTATTGGAAGTTGAGTCCAACTATGACTATTACCGTCCAGAAGTTCCTGAGCAAGCTCCTGGGTTCAGTAAAATCAATAGTTTTCTTTATGGGCACGGGTGTCACACTTTGGATCAAGTTCTCAGCTTTTTTGGTAATCCCGATACCGTTCATTATGATGTGCGCCAGTTGTTAGGGAGCGGTCATATGAATGATTACTTTGATATCAGCATGTATTATGGTCAAATGAAGGTTCGTGTGGCTTCCAGTTACTTTCGGATTAAACCCCGACCAAGTTTTGTTGTTTATGGTAAAAAAGGCATGTTTGTCAAGGAACGTATGGATCGCCAAGAGGAACATTTAAAGCTATTTTACATGCCGAATCACGAAGATTTTGGGATTGACCGTCCAGAAGACTATGGCACTTTGACTTACTATGATGATAATCAAAACTACCATGAACAAAAGGTCGTCACCATCAACGGCGATTACAGTCGCGTCTATGCTGGCGTTTACGCAACTTTGGCTGAAGGTCAAAAGAAACTCATTAAAGATGAAGAAACTATCCAACAAATCAAGATGTTAGAACAAGGAATTAAACAATGTCATTAGGAGGATTCAAATCATGAAACTAGCAATTTTTGGTGCCGGTAAAATCGTCAATGATTTTGCATCTATTGTAGACGATCTACCTGGACTTGTCGTCAACGCTATTTTTGGTCAAGAAAAAGATGTGCCTGCCATGCAAAAATTACAAAAAACAGCTCATATTGATGAAATTTATACCGACTTAGATAAGTGCTTAGCAACCGATACAGATACTGCTTATATTGGTTTACCTAATGCCTTACATTTTCAGTTTGCCAAGGCCGCGTTGGAGGCCGGAAAAAACGTCATCTGTGAAAAGCCATTTACGTTAAACGAGCAACAGTTAACTGAATTAATTAACCTGGCAGAATCAAAACACTTAATTCTTTTAGAAGCGATCACAAATCAATACTTAGCTAACTACAAGCAGCTTAAAGCCGATTTATCGAAACTGGGAAACATTAAAGTTATTTCTTGCAATTACTCGCAGTATTCCTCGCGTTATGATGCTTTTCGTAAAGGAACCGTATTGCCAGCTTTCAATCCCAAACTGGGTGGTGGGGCCTTAATGGATCTTAATATTTATAATATTTATTTCATTGTTGGCCTACTAGGGGCACCTACCGAAGTTCACTATCTAGCTAACGTCGAACGTCATATCGATACTTCCGGCGTTTTAATAATGAACTACCCAAAAACTAAAGTTGTCAGTATCGGGGCAAAAGACGTGGATGCGCCTGTGACAACCACGATTGAAGGTACTGAAGGATCCATCGTGGTAAGCGGCCCTACTAATGTTTTGGACCACTACACCATTAAATTACGCAATCAGCAATCACAAATCGTCGACGTTAAAGTTCATCCACATCGTATGTTCCAAGAATTCCTGCAATTTACGAAGATTGTGGATTCTCACGACTTAAAATTTGCCGAACAACAGTTACGCCAAGATGAAGTTGTCATGCATGTAATTGACCAAGCCCTAGCTGAAAGTAAAATCAAGTTAGGTTGAGGTTCAACTATATTCATAGTATACAAAAAATCGTCCTTTCTAATGAAGGACGATTTTTTAGTGGTTATATTTTTATCTTAGTACCAGCCATTTGCTTGCCAGAATGCTTTAGCAGCTGACCATGAACCGTAACGTGAAGATACGTATAAGTTAGCAACTTTTTCTTGGTTTGCAGCTGAATAATCACCATTTAAGTATGAAGCACTTAATTGGTATTTACCAACGTACTGGCCATTACGTGCTGTATATGAACCGCCTGATTCTTTGTTAGCGATCCATGCTTTAGCAGATGATGAGCTACTTGTTGTACTACTCGAACCTGTGGTAGTTGTTGTTGAAGCAGTCTTTTGTGTTGCGGGAACAGTAGCAACTTCTTTCTTAGTAGCTGCTTTAATTTCGCCGTCGCTCTTAAGCAATAACTTTTGACCAACGTAAATTAAATCAACGTTCTTAATTTTGTTTGCTTTTGCTAACTTGTTGTAGTTAGTATCATTATTAAACTTATATTCAATACCTGAAAGTGTGTCGCCTGATTTAACTGTATAAATTTGATCGGCGTGGGATACTGTAACTAGCAATGTAAGACCAAAGAATAATGCGGCCATAAAGGCTACTGCGAATTTTGTTACGTTATTTCTTAATGTCATATGTGTTTGCTCTCCTTGTGTTTTTAATCTACCTAGTACAATACACTCCAATTGTTTCAGTTATGTTTCAACAACATTTATATTCATTGACCTTCACGCAGGTTCATGTCATCTTTTTGTAATATAAGTCCCGAAAACATTTAATTTAAGTGAAGTTAATCATACTTCGTCCTTACTCACACTAAGGCTAATAAAGCTAACGATAATTTTCAATATGTTAGCATAATATTGTGTACTTTTTTAATTTTTTTAGAAAAGTTTCTTTATTAAAATAAAAATCTCATATTTGGTAAAACTTTTCAAATGGACGTTTCGGTAACGTGTCTAGTCCCTTTATAGTAAAAAATTGTGCTTCAATTTAACATCAGCAGGAAGGATTTAAACTATAAATGTATTTGGATATACTTAATTTCTTTATTTCACTCTTATATAATTTTCATGATATTTTTCACCAAATTCTCTATAATTGGATGTATACCTTTTATTAAGTTAGGAGTCCTTTCATGATATCAACAATTGCTGTTTTAGTTAGTCTAATTATTGCTTTAGCACATATTTACTTTCTATATATAGAACTATTTGCTTCCTACGAAGTCGTTGGTAAATTTTTCAACATCCCAGTAAATATTGTTAAAAATGCTATGATACAAAGATTTATTCAAAATCTTGGTTTGTTCAGTGGCTTTATTGGATTAGTTATTATCTTGACCTTGATCATTGTCCCTAGTGGCCCAATGAAGTATATGTTAATTTTCTTAAATCTATTTGTACTTCTAAACGGAATTTACGAAGGTTTTGTTTTTTCAAAACGTTTCTTCTGGTACGAAGCGTTACCGGGAGCCATCGCCATCTTGTTGGCAATTTTTATGTAATTAAAAATGATTTGCAAAGAAGAGCCAAACTGAACTTTGCAAATCATTTTTTTAATTTTAATTACTAAATCACATGGCCAGAAAAACTAGGCATAAAGCCACTGCTAAGTGACTGAACTGACACGTATTGGCCGGGGGCAGGAGCGGCAACATATTTACCATCACCTATGTAGATTCCCACGTGGTAACTTGCCCCTTGCGATCCCCAGAATAATAAATCGCCCGGTTGTGCTTGTGCAACAGTCTGTTTTGTCACATGACTTTCTTGAGCAACCGTGTAATGACCTAACGATTTTCCAGCCGCATGTGCGTAAACCCAATCTGTGAAACCAGAACAATCCATGCCACTTCTTGATTCGCCACCCCAAACGTAAGGGATATGCATCTTGGCTAAACTTAAAGCCTCTGAAACTACAGCACTGTTTCCGGTGGAACTGGTCTTCACCATTGTTTGTACAGTTTGACTATTTTCGGCAGTTTGAGTAGCAGAATATTGTTGATTACCACCATCGTTCGCATTAGCGCTGGCCACGCTAGCTGATCCTAATGTAATTCCAGCGACTCCAATTGCAAGAACAAGTGCATGTTTAAAATTTGTTTTAATCATAGACGCCCTTTCGGTTAACTTATTTCTTATCATTATAACAAGTAACATATTAACATGCACACAATACGAACATTTTTAAATCTATTTACAAGCTCCTTTCAAAATATTACAAACGATTACAATTATTTGAATCTGCCCACTTCATTGATCTACAATTTCCCCAAATAATTAACTTCATCTGAAACAAAAAAATCAGTACTTTTCAGTACTGACAAAGATTATCAACTTAATTGTATTCCGTTAACTCATGTTTACTCCGCTCAATCATTGCAATATTAACAAACAAAATTAAAGCAATAATTACAGCCGCAACCACAAACAACGAAACAAATGAGAGGGTATCGATAATTAGACTTCCTACTAGCGGACCCAATGCACGGCCAGCTGATGGAAACGAACTTGCCAATCCTTGATAGCGTCCCTTCATCCCATATGGTGATAAGAGATTAGCAATTGCCGGAATTTGTGGAAAGGTAACTGCTTCGCCAATTGTCAAAATAATCATTGCAAGCACAAATGCAATATACTGTTTGGCGAAAACCAAAATGACAAAAGAAGCAATTAAAAATAACATACCAAAATAGACTTGATGAAAAGGATCTTTGAAAATCTTTCCACCTTGCCAACTTAGTAAAGCTTGCACAATTAAAATGAAGAACCCATTCACTGTCCATAAGAAACTGTAATTTTTTAACGGAATATGCAGACTCAACATGTAAACCGAAATATTACTGTTCCACTGTTGATAAAAAATCCAAATTAAAAATAGACTAATAAACAAGGTATACATCACAACTGAATTGATATGCGGTAACTTTTCGGTCTTGGAAGCCACTTTCGCATCAGGATCCATTTGATGCTGACTCTTTGGAATTTCCCGTTTCACATGATAATTTAGCGCAGCTACGAAGAAGAAAACAACATATAAGGCAGTGGCCACTGCAAATAACGGCGCAACATTATCTTTAAACATAATTCCAACAATTGCAGTACCAACCATGACGCCCAGGTTTTGGACAAAATAAATCATATTAAACACAAAGCGCCCATCGCGGCTATGCACCGTGGTTCCTAGAGCGTTGACAAATGCCATAATCCAACCGGTTCCTAAGCCAATCAAAACAAGCATAATTGGATAGACTGGCCATTTATTTGAAAACACAAGTACCAACATGCTTAATGCCGTGAAAACAATCCCACCCAGTAATAGGTAGTAACCATCATGTTTATCAAACAATTGTCCCGCTGTAAAAGAACCAATGATACTTGCAACTGAGTTTAGTAAGAGCACAATTCCCACAATTGTGAGTGAATGACCCAAGATGTTATGCATGTAAACCGTTGTCAGGGGCCACACAAAACTCATCCCAATACTATCTACCATGGATCCCAAGAGTAAATACCGTAATTTTAATTCCTTCATCGTCCTCTCCTTTCCTGTAAAAACTAACTTAAATTAACTTAAAAAAGTGCATAAATGAACAGTTTCACATAAGGTTCCGAAGAGCTACGCAAAACTGTTTTTTGTGACTACTTAATTATTATCTGGTACATACGCAATTGGGGCAAACTTATTATATGATTTCACAAATAACAGTTTTACGGTTCCTCGCGCCCCACTTCGGTTTTTCTCAATAATGACTTCAACCGGTCCGACATCAGGTTCACCCTCTTGTTGTGGAGCTGAATTCTGATTGTCGCTATCGTCGTCTTCATCCCGATCGTAATAATCTTCACGATATAAGAACGCCACGATATCCGCATCTTGTTCAATTGATCCAGATTCACGAATATCAGACAAAACAGGTCGTTTATCCTGACGTTGTTCCACGCCACGAGAAAGCTGTGAAAGTGCCAATACAGGTACTCTTAATTCTTTAGCCAGTTTTTTTAGTTGTCGCGAAATCGCTGAAACTTCCTGTTGTCGGTTTTCTTGACCAGAGCCTTCAATTAATTGCAAATAATCAATAACAACTAAACCCAAGTTGCCCTGTTCCTTGGCCAAGCGACGACATTTGGCTCGAATTTCTGCCATTTTGATTCCCGGAGTATCGTCAATATAAATATTGGCTTTTGCAAGGCTACCCATAGCAATGACTAAGTTTTGCCACTCTTCCTCATTTAGTTGGCCAGTACGCAAATGGTTGGCATCGATACTACCTTCCGCACAAAGCATTCGGTTAACCAGTTGATCAGCGCCCATTTCCAAACTAAAAATAGCCACTGTTTTATCGGTTTTGGTACCGATATTTTGTGCAATATTCAAAGCAAAGGCCGTTTTTCCGACGGCAGGCCGGGCAGCTAGAATAAAAAGTTCATCTGGATGTAAACCCGCCGTGATTTTATCCAGTTCACTATAACCTGTTGATAAACCAGTGATTTCATCTCCGTTTTGGTAGAGCTTGTTAATCTCGGTCATGGAATCGGTCAAAACATCGGAAATTTTCTTAAACCCAGACTGATTACGATTTTCTGAAACTTCCGTGATTTCACGTTCTGCTTCATCTAAAACGGTACCGACATCTTCATCTTGTTGATAGCTCTTGGTCACAATCTTAGTGGCAGCTTTAATTAACCGTCGTAAAATGGCCTTTTCTTGCACAATCTTAGCGTAGTAAACCACATTAGCTGCAGTTGGTACCGAAGCCGCCAATTCTGCAATGTAGCTTACGCCACCCACATCATCCAATTGATTTTGAGCGGTTAGTTTATTGTTCATTGTGACGACATCAATGGCCTCATCTTCATCATTTAGCGAAACCATCGCCTGAAAAATGATTTGATGTGCCCGTTGATAAAAGTCTTCTGGGGTTAAATATTCCATTGCGTCAACTAACACATCGGAATCAAGGAAAATTGCCCCTAAAACGGCTTTTTCCGCATCACTATTTTGTGGCGGTGTTTGATTTTCTAAAATGTCATTATCCATGTTCTTACCTCTGATGACTAGGAAATGTTCCTAAACAAATTTGTGTCTGTCTAACCTGTAATCAGACAGCCAACTTCACCACAAAACAATTATTGCTATTATTTTTCTGCAACATGAACACGAATTTTGGCTGTTACTTGTGGATGTAACTTAACTGGTACATTCGTGTATCCCATTGAGCGAATTGGTTGGGTGAGTTCAATCTTACGTTTATCTAATTTTAATCCGAACTGTTTATCTAATGCTTGGGCAATTTGTTTACTAGGAATTGAACCGAACAAACGGCCATCAGTGCCTGCTTTAGCAGTCAATTCGACAACTGTCTTGTCATCTTCTAAAGTGACCTTTAATTGCTTAGCGGCTTCTAAAATTTCTTCTTCATGTTTTTCTTCAGCACGTTGTTGGCCTTTCAAACTGCTCAAAGCACCTTTTGTTGCCAATTCAGCCTTATGATTTTTAATTAAGAAGTTTTGCGCGTAACCATCAGGAACCTCTTTGACCTGCCCGCGCTTACCCTTACCTTTAACATCTTCCAAAAAAATTACTTTCATCAGATTCACTCCTTTTCATCGTCTTCATTTTCTGTATCATTTTTCTTTTCTAAAATCTCAGTTAAGGTCGCTTTAACTTCAGAAACACTTTGACCTTCAATCTGAGTTGCTGCACTACCTAAATGACCGCCGCCACCCATTTGTTCCATAATGAGCTGGACGTTAACATCCCCCGCACTACGCGCTGAAATACCAACTTGTTTTTTCGATCGACGCGTAATGACAAACGACGCTTCAATTCCTGATATCGATAACAAGGAATCGGCTGCTTGTGCGGCAGTAACCGGATCATAATCCCGATCATCTTCACCAACACAAACTGCTAAATTCTTATTAATAAATTCCACCGACTCAATTAAGTGGTTGCGCTGCAGATAACTATCAACGTTTTCCTTCATAAAGTGGCGAATGAGATTCTCGTCAGCACCAACTGATCGTAGATAACTGGCAGCATCAAACGTCCGCGTCCCAGTTTTTGTGGTAAAGGACTTAGTATCAATTTCAATTCCGGCTAACATCCCAGTTGCTTCAATTTCATTAATTGGTTCACTATCTTTAGACTGGTATTCAAACATTTCTGTAATGAGTTCACACGTTGAAGAAGCATAGGGTTCAATATAAACCAAAACCGGATTTTCTGGAAATTCTGTGCCTCGGCGATGATGATCAATAATCATAACTCGATTTTCAAGCTTCTTGTAAAGCTCAGGAGCCGTCGTTAATGATGGTTTAGAATGATCAACCATAATGAGTAAGCTTTGGCTATTGGCATTCTCTAAAGCCGCTTCAGGCGTAATAATGGACTCCTTGATAGAAGGATAGTCTTCCAAAGACGTTAACAAACGCCGCACATCAGAATGCAGGTTATCTTGATCGAGCACAATCCAACATTGTCGGTTGTTCATTTGGGCAATCCGGCGAATTCCTAAACAGGCTCCTAAAGAATCCATATCAGACTGCTGATGCCCCATCACAAAAATTTGATCAGCTTGCGACATTAATTCAGTAACCGCCTGACTAATCATCCGTGCTCTAACTCGTGTCCGTTTTTCCATTGGATTAGTCTTACCACCATAGAATCGGGCCTGGCCATCTGGTGACTTGACAACAACTTGATCACCACCACGTCCTAACGCCAAATCCAAATTACTTTGTGATAAGTCAGCCAAATTGTTTAAATCTTGATCGCCATATGCAATCCCAATACTTAAGGTGATTGGAAAGTTTTGTTTAGAGGTTGCTTCCCGAATCGTATCCAGAAGCTTGAAATTATCAGCTTCAACCTTCTGCAAGACTTCCGCATACATCAAAACAAAAAAATGATCATCATCAACTCGTTTTAAATACATGCCAAACTCTTGAGCCCAGCTAGAAATTTGATTCGTCACAAAACTGCTCAAACTGGAAACATCCGAATCGGCCATAGATTGCGTGACTTCATCGTAGTTATCCAAGAAAACTTGACCAATGACGACCTGCGAATTATCGTAGGCTTCTTCAATCTTGGCATACTTGGTAATGTCCATTAAGTACAAAACGTGGCTATCTTGTTCAACCAGTAAGGTAAACCGACGATCCCCCCAAACAACGGGAACGGTCCCTTTTTCATCCCGGTGATCTGCTAACATTTTTGCCAAGTCTTTATCGACATCAACTAATTTTTTTCCAAGCACATCTTTATCACTTAAATAGCCCTGCATATACGGATTAACCCACTGGACTTGGTCTTCATCCCCATAAATCAAAATTCCCAGTGGCATGCGCAATAGTGAATCCTGTTCACTACGTTTAATTCGAAATGACAGATCAGAAATGTACTTTGTGGTTTCTTCATTCACACGATGAAAAGTGTCGCTAATAAAAATGCTTCCCAAAATGAGAAGTACCAATAAGACGACTCCCAATACCCAGTTATAATAAAACGCAACTCCCGCGCCAACGAGTGATAACAAAATAATATAGATTGCCAACAAGCGTAAGCGGGGATTCCGCATAAACACCGGAATCCTTTCTGCTAAACGTAATTTTTTCATAGTTTCTCCTCGAATTGTGTACTAGGTTTATTTTATCACAAAGACCCCTGACAAAGAACCGTCACTACTTTACAGATCGGTAACGCCTCCTAATACAAAAACTCGGCAATGCTTTACGAAAGTGACATTTTTGTTTAAACTAAATTGATTACGGAGGTCACAACATGTTAAATAACCGTTTATTTCACTGGTTAATTATGCGAATCGAAAACCCTTTTCCGCCATTAAACTAAAACTAGTCGTCTACTTTTAGTACTCATTCAAACGAAGAAGGTAAAAATTTGGATTCACAAAAAGAGTTATCTGGAAAAAAAGTTCTATTAATGGCCTTTGCCACAGGGATCATTGTGGCCAATTTAAATTATATTCAACCAATTGAAGGTCTCATTGCCATAAGTTTTCAAGTTTCAAAAGCTACAGTCGGTGTGGTTGCCATGTTGACACAACTGGGATATGCATTCGGCTTACTTTTAATCGTTCCGTTGGGCGACATCTTTAATCGCTATCATCTTATTCAGGTGATGTTGGGATTCTCAATTTTGGCGTTGTTCATGGCCTTTTTTGCCCCGTCTATTACAATTTTTGGCGTTGCTTCCCTACTAGTGGGAATTACCTCTGTGGCACCTCAAATTATAATTCCTTACGCCGCTTATCTAGCCCCTAGCTTGCATCAAGGGAAAGTTTTGGGCAATGTCCTCAGTGGTTTGCTAACAGGGATTTTACTTTCACGCTCGGTCAGCGGATTGTTGGGGAGCGTTCTTGACTGGCAGTACGTTTACTTAATTGCAGCGTTCATCTGTACCATTTTGTTGGTGATCTTACACTTGTACTTGCCGCGTGATCCAAGACAACATCAAAGAATGAATTACGGCAAGGTTCTAGCTTCCTTGCCCAAACTTCTTGCTAAAGAAAAACATTTACAAGGTTCCGCCATTAATGGTTTTTGCCTGTTTGGTGTTTCCAATGTTTTGTGGTCAACACTTGCTTTCTACTTAGCAGATCAATATCATCTCGGGAGTGGTGTGGCTGGTTTGTTAGGTTTATTGGGCATCACTGGTGTCTTATTTGCTTCAATTATCGGCCGCTTAGTTGATACCTATTCGCCAAGAATGACGATTGGCTTAGGGATTCTCTTTTCAACGTTAGCCTTTGTTATTTTTGCTTTTATTGGCCAATTATTTATCGGTTTAATTGTAGGCATTGTGTTACTCGATTTAGGAACTCAGTTTGGTCAGGTTTCCAATCAGGCTATTGTCCAATCCTTGAGTCTCGAAGCCAGCAGTCGAAATAACTCCGTCTTTATGTTTAGCTACTTTTTAGGCGGTTCTTTAGGAACATTTTTCGCAACTCTGGCTTGGAGTCATTTAGGCTGGGTAGGCGTTTGCAGTGTCGCCGCCGTTTTCTTAATTTTGGCGCTGCTTGGTCATTTACTCTTAAAGGAACCCCAAAAATTGCAAAAGGTTGGGTAAAAAACTGACTAATCATTTTGGCATTAGTGCAAAGCTAATGCTTTTTTTGTTGCCATAAAAAAACAAGCTGGGGAAATGTTTTCCCAGCTTGACTTAAGTTTATGAACTTGTCTATTCAAAATGTGACCTGAAACTAGGTGTTTTCACCTTTTGAGTCATGCTAATTTCTATTTTACCTTTTGAGCTTGTCGTTCCTGTTCAATAGCCAACTGGGCAACCAAATTCAAATAGTTAAATGGTTCATCATAGTGTGGCTGGAATAGCATATCGACAAACGCTAAGTCATCAATGGTGTTGTTATTTTGAATACAAACCGAAATCGTGTTTGCAGATTGGGCAACTTCATGTTTGCTATAGAGTTGTGCTCCCAGAATTCGCCGATTACTGCGATCATAGACAAGCACGATGGTCAGCATGTCTGTTGTTGGCATGTAACTTGGACGATAATTGCCCTTATAAACAACTGAGGCTGCGTTTAAGCCTTCTTTTTTAGCCCCCGCTACAGTTAGCCCACTAGAAGCCAGCGTGTATCCAAACAACTCCATGGCTGATGTGGCTTGAGTTCCCATATATTTTTGAACTTCGCCAAAAATATTTTTACCAGCAAGAGCTCCTTGACGAACTGCATTCGTGGCCAAAGGAATGTAGGCATCATTATGTGCCGGATTGAAATGTGAAATACAAGCATCCCCAGCTGCATACACATCAGGATTAGAGGTTTGCAAGTAATCATTAATTAAAATAGCTCCGTGGCGGTCCATATCAACTTGTCCACGCAATAAGTCAGTGTTTGCCATAAATCCAGTACTAACAATTGCTAAATCTGCTTCATGGCTCGTTTTATCAGTTTGAATGATTACTTTATCATTTTGATCGTCACCTTGAAAGGCTTCAACCCGCTCATTCAAATAAACATGTACCCCATGCTTTTTTAGCAAACTTGTAATTTGATCAGATAAAGTTTTATCTACATAATTGTTTAGAACTTGGCCGTGCGATTGAATTAATGTCACTTCATGATCTGTATCCGCGTATGCCTCTGCCAGTTCAACCCCAACATAGCCACCACCTACAATTGTGATGTGTTTATGAGTTTGAGCTGACGTATAAATTTGTTTAGCTTGTTCATAGCTTTTACAGAGTAAAACATGCGAATCATCAATTCCCATCAATGGTGGCACCACAACATACGAACCGGTTGACATAATTAATTTGTCATAATTATCTGTAAAAACCTTTTTATTATCCAGATTTTCAACGATAAGTTGATGCGTTTTAGTGTCAATGCTTAGCACATCATGTCTAATGCGAACTTTAGCTCCTTGTTTAGCAAGATCTTCTGGTGTTGCGTAAAACATATCTTCAAGTCGTTTAACTTGGCCATTCAAATATAAAGAAATCCCACATGACAAAAAAGAGACATTATCGTTCCTCTCATAAATAGTCACCTCTGTATCCGGATGTGCTTTAAAAATTTCTGTTGCCGCTGCAATACCAGCATGCGTACAACCAACAATAACGACTTTCATAATAATGTCCTTCTTCCCTAAAAAATTTACTTAGTCTGGATCATCTGGTTTAACTTTAAGTAAATAAGGTTTGCCATAATAATAGCCCTGTCGCAAATCAATATTTAATTTATCGGCTAGTTGATCATCAGCCTTATCTTCGATTCCTTCAAGAATGAACCGTAAATTTTCCTTTTTAGCAATATCCCGCCAGTAAATAACTTTTGCTTGAATCGCTGCATCTTGGAAACTTTGCTCAAAGTTCTGGAGTGCAAATTTGAGTTCACTCACATATGGGATCAACTCTTGAATTTCTTCATACTGATTATCACCAGTTCCAACATCATCGAGACAAAGTTCCATCCCCCGTTGAATAAATCGCTGTAACATCGGTTTCAAATCAGCATTTGTAATGGATTCATCCTCAGGTTCTTCAGTGAGTTCCACATTTAATTTTAAGGGACGTAACTGATCTTGCGAGCGAATTAGAGCCGCATTGATTTTGGGATCCATCATTTGTGTGCGATTCAAATTGACAGATACTGACCCGATTTTAAACACTAGTCTACTGGTAGCTGCCGTCAACATCTCCGCGATAATTGAAACCGGAATATCGGAAAAATGCTTAGGCGGTCGCCAACCATCAGTAGTCCGCCGTCTGATCAGTAATTCATACCCAATAAGCGAGTTATTCACCTTATTTAGTTGTGGTTGAATAAAATACCGATACATTCATGTTCCCCTTTTTTTATGTATTAACTATCTATTATTATAAAGCATTTTTGTATAAAAAGTTGGTATAATTTTGAGTGGCCTGTCACTAACTAATCCCTTTATAGATACGGAAACTCCTTAATAAGCTGTGACGTTGTTATTATACACTTCTGTACTATCTCAATCTAAATAATGCTGCTAGTTTGCCCATTTTCAAGCGATTAAAAAAGACCTTCCAAATCACTATTGATTTGAAAAGTCTGAATTAATTATTCTTCTGAAACGAATGGAAGTAAGCCCATGATCCGTGCGCGTTTAATTGCAATTGTTAAACGACGTTGGTTCTTAGCACTTGTTCCGGTAACACGACGTGGCAAAACCTTGCCTCGTTCTGAAATGAATCGTTTCAGTAAATCTGTGTCTTTATAATCGATGTATTCGATATGGTTAGCAGCGATGAAGTCGACTTTACGACGACGACGATTTCCGCCTCTTCTTTGTTGAGCCATTGAAAATCCCTCCTCTAATGATTAAAATGGTAAATCATCATCGGAAATATCAATTTGTTCGCCGTTATCTGCAAACGGATCGTTAGGATTAGAACTTGCACTAGAAGCACTGCCATTGCTACTGCTCTGACTGTTATTGCTATTAGTGTTACTTCCTTGCCCAGCATCAAACGGATTGCTATTACCGGATGATTGAGGAGCATTGTCGTGAAATCCCGTATTGCCACCTTGCTGTTGACGTTGCTCAGATTGAGCACGGGATTCCAACAATGAAAAGTTTTCAACAACAACTTCTGTAACATATACTCGGATGCCTTGTTGATTTTCGTACGAACGGGTTTGAATCCGTCCATCTACTCCAACCAACGAGCCTTTATGGGTAAAATTAGAGAAGTTCTCTGCAGCTTTTCGCCAAATCACACAGTTAATAAAATCGGCTTCACGCTCTCCTTGAGCGTTCGTAAACTGACGATTAACTGCCACTGTGAAGGTAGCGACTGCAGCACCGCTGTTGGTGTATCGTAAATCGGGATCTCTGGTTAAGCGTCCAACAAGAACTGTTCGGTTTATCATAAACAATGACTCCTTTCTGAATTATTATTTCTGTTTATTTTTAACGTACAACGATCATGTGACGTAAGATACCGTCAGTAATCTTTGAAATACGGTCAAATTCGTTTAAAGCTTTGTCATCGCTTGTTTTTACATTTACGACATGATAGATACCTTCATTGTATCCACCGATCTCATAAGCAAAACGACGCTTGGACCAATCTTTTGAATCAACCACTTCTGCACCATTGTCAGTCAAGATCTTGTCAAAACGTTCTACTAAGGTAGCCTTAGCTGTTTCGTCAACATCTGGAGCAATGATATAAGTAATTTCGTATGATTTTTGTTCCATGTGTTTTACACCTCCTTATGGACTAAGTGGCTTCCTTAACAATTTAAGAAAGCAAGGAGAGCTTCTAAATTAATAGTTACTCACGAACTTAAATTATAGCATTTATACTTGTGCAACGCAATAAACAAAAATCCCAATAAAACGATACATAACTAAGTTACGTCGTTTATTGGGATTTATTTTATTAATTTAATTATTCTTCTGAAGAATTTTCAGATGAACTTTCTTCTGGAGCTTGCTCAGTGGTGTCGGTCGTTGAAGATTGTGTTGAATCATCAGGTTCTTCATCGTCTTCATGATCTACTTTAGCCATTGTGGCAACCTTTGAGTCCTCATCAATTTTAATTAAATGAACCCCCATGGTTGCTCGACCCGTTTCTGGGACAGAATCAACGGCAAAACGAATCATGACGCCACGATCGGTAATCAACATGATATCCTCTTCACCAGTTACGGTGGTCAAGCCAGCTAATGGTCCGTTCTTCGTTGTGACATTCGCAGTTTTAATACCTTTACCGCCACGACCCTTGATTGGATACTCACTAGCTAATGTTCGTTTACCATATCCTTTTTCAGTAATGACGAGAACTTTGCTTTCTGGTTGCAATAGATCAACCCCAACCACATAGTCTTCATCTCGTAAACGAATACCACGAACACCAGTTGCTGAACGACCCATGGAACGAACTGTAGTTTCTGCAAAACTAACTGCATAACCTCTATGTGTTCCGATAATGATGTTTTGTTTATTATTCGTGATAACCACGTTAATTAACTCATCATCATCCTTCAAATTAATCGCTTTTAAGCCATTACTTCGAATGTTCAAGAACTCGTTTAGGGGGGTCCGTTTGACAACACCCTTTAGTGTAGTAAAGAACAGATAACGCTCCGTTTCTTGTTCGTGATTCTGACCAGCATTGATCACGGCCTGAATACTTTCACCCGCACTAATTCCTAACAAGTTAATGACCGGAATACCTTTAGCTGTTCGCCCGTATTCAGGGATTTCATACCCCTTCATGCGGTATACTTTGCCGGCATTTGTGAAGAATAACAACACATCATGGGTAGAACTAGAAACCAGATGCTCAATGAAATCATCATCATGCACACCCATTCCTTGAACACCACGACCACCACGACGTTGAGATTTAAACTCAGACTGTGGCATCCGTTTAACATACCCATTATGAGTCAAGGTTATCATGACATCTTCTTCTTCAATCAAATCTTCATCTTCAAGACTAAGCACTTCACCAACAAGTAACTCGGTTCGGCGTTTATCACCAAACTTATCCTGAATATCAAGTAATTCCTGATAAATAATCTGATTAATCCGCTCTGTATGAGCCAAAATATCTTTATAATCAGCAATATCAGTCATTAATTTGGTGTATTCATTTTCAACTTTTTCACGTTCCAAGCCCGTTAAACGAACCAAACGCATATCCAAGATAGCTTGCGATTGTTTGTCAGATAATGAGTAGTTACTCATCAACTGATCTTTGGCAATCTCGGCAGTTTCGGAATTACGAATAATCGAAATGATTTCATCAATGTGATCTAGCGCAATTCGTAACCCTTCAAGAATATGAGCTCGCGCTTGAGCTTTCTTTAAATCAAACTCAGTCCGTCGGCGAATAACTTCTTCTTGATGCTTTAAATAGTAGGTCAAAATTTGCTTTAAGCTAAGCACTTTTGGCGCCCCATCCACAATGGCCAACATGTTAAAACTAAATGTTGTCTGCATCAAAGTCATTTTGTACAAATTGTTCAAAACAACTGAAGCACTCATATCACGACGAATATCAATCACAACCCGCATACCTTCACGGTCAGTTTCATCGTTTACGTCTGTGATTCCTTCGATTCGTTTGTCACGAGCTAATTCAGCAATTCGTTCAATTAACTTAGCCTTGTTGACCATGTAAGGAAGTTCAGTAAGCACGATTTTTTCACGGCCACTCTTTTCCTGTTCAATATCAACTTTAGCCCGAATAATAATGGTTCCCTTACCCGTTTCGTAAGCTTTACGAATTCCTGATTTACCCATAACCACACCACCGGTTGGGAAGTCAGGTCCAGGTACAGCCTCCATCAAATCAGCAGTGGTTGCTTCCGGATTATCCATCAAAATATGAATTGCGCTAATCACTTCGGCCAAATTATGTGGCGGAATATTAGTGGTCATCCCAACTGCAATTCCGGTTGCACCGTTGACAAGTAAATTAGGAAAACGAGCTGGTAACACTTTTGGTTCGCGCTCTGTGCCATCATAATTATCTTGAAAATCAACGGTATTTTTATTAATATCGCGCAGCATTTCAACGGCAATCTTACTCATTCGAGCTTCGGTATACCGCATTGCGGCAGCCCCATCACCATCAACAGAACCAAAGTTACCATGACCATCAACTAACATGTAACGGTAACTGAAATCTTGCGCCATTCGCACCATGGATTCATAAATTGCGGAGTCACCATGAGGATGATACTTACCCATGACATCCCCAACAATTCTGGCTGATTTTTTATATGGCTTTTCTGGGGTCACACCCAGTTCACTCATTCCATATAAAATACGACGATGAACTGGTTTTAAACCATCACGCACATCAGGCAAAGCTCGTGCCACAATAACACTCATCGCGTAATCTAGGAAGGATGTTCGCATTTCTCGACTCAAATTGACATCCGTTACTCGAGTCCCAATATTTTCTTCATCAGACAAATTAGTTAACCTCCAATCCTAAATTAAACATCTAAGTTTTCAACGAAGACAGCATTGTCTTCAATGAATTTCCGACGGGGTTCTACACGATCGCCCATCAACATTTCAAAATCCCCACTGGCTGCATCAGCATCTTCAGCAGATACTCGTAACAAACGACGATTATCAGGATTCATAGTCGTTTCCCATAATTGAGAAGCATCCATTTCACCTAAACCTTTGTATCGTTGAATTGCTGGTTTCGGACTTGGTGGCAACTGTCCCAAAACTTCTTGCAATTCTTCATCAGAATCAATATAACGAATCATTTTACCCTGACGAACTTGATATAGAGGTGGCTGGGCAATATAAACATAGCCCTTATCAATCATTGGTCGCATGTAACGATAAAATAGGGTCAACAATAATGTTCGAATATGCGCACCATCGACATCGGCATCGGTCATAATAATTAATTTATGATAATTAGCCTTCGTGACATCAAATTCTTCACCAAAACCAGTTCCAAGGGCTGTAAACAATGACCGAATTTCTTCATTAGCCAAAACACGATCTAAAGTTGCTTTTTCAACGTTTAAAATTTTACCTCGAATTGGCAAAATGGCCTGCGTTAAACGGGAACGTCCTTGCTTAGCACTACCACCGGCAGAATCACCCTCGACAATGAATAATTCACTAATTGATGGATCTTTGGACGTATTATCGGCCAATTTTCCAGGCAAATTATTAATTTCGAGACCACTCTTTTTCCGGGTCACTTCACGTGCTCGTTTAGCAGCAATTCGGGCTTTTGATGCCAATAAACCTTTGTCAATCACTTTCCGAGCAGTATCAGGGTTTTCCATCAAAAACTTATTGAAATGTTCCCCAAATACATCATTAACGGCGGTCCTGGCATCAGAATTACCCAATTTAGTTTTCGTCTGACCCTCAAATTGAGGATCAGGATGCTTTACACTGACAACGGCTGTTAAACCTTCCCGCACATCATCACCAGAAAGATTATCCTCATTGTCCTTTAACATGCCACTCTTATGCGCATAATCATTAACAACCCGTGTTAAAGCCCGTTTAAAGCCTTCTTCATGAGTCCCACCTTCATACGTATGAATGTTGTTGGTAAAGGTCAAGAGTTTACTTTGATAACCCTCTGTATATTGCATTGCGACTTCAACTGTAATGCCTTTTTCCACCCCTTCAACATAGATTGGGTCGGGGAAAAGAACATCTTTACCTTCGTTGAGATAGTCAACATAGTGGCGAATTCCGCCTTCGTATAAGAAATCATCTTCCGTAGGCTTTTCAGGACGCATATCTTTTAACGTGATCCGTAATCCTTTATTCAAGAATGCCAGTTCACGAATTCGTGTCCGTAAAGTTTTAATATCAAAGATTGTGGTTTCTTGGAAAATATCTGCATCTGGTAAGAAATGCACGATAGTTCCATGTTCGTGGGGCTTCGAATCCCCAATAACCGTCATGGCAGTCTTCACTTTACCGCGTGTAAAATCCATATAATAGACTTTATCATCGTGCATGGTTCGGACATCCAATTCAGTTGATAACGCATTAACAACTGAGGCACCCACACCATGAAGTCCACCAGAGACTTTATATCCGCCGCCACCGAATTTACCACCAGCATGTAAGATTGTAAAAACTGTTTCCAAGGCTGGTTTACCGGTCTTAGCTTGAATTCCGACTGGGATTCCACGGCCATTATCAGTCACGGTAATACTGTTATCTTTTTCAACAATCACGTTGATTTTATTCGCAAAGCCCGCTAAAGCTTCATCAATCCCGTTATCAATAATTTCCCACACAAGATGGTGAAGACCTTGTGCACTGGTTGAACCAATGTACATTCCAGGCCGTTTCCGAACTGCTTCTAGTCCTTCAAGAACTTGAATTTGACTTGCATCGTATTCTTCTGCTTTTTCTTCTTTACGCTCACGTGCTGTCTCAATTTCTTGGGGAGTTTTTTTCGTTTTATCTTCGTCAGCCAATCTTATTCCTCCTTATGCAAAATACCTGATTTAATTGTAAATATCCGCGGTTCATCAATTAATTGACGAGCAATACCGCTCAAACTAGTTGTTGTCAAAAAGGTTTGGACCTTATTTTGAATCGACTTTAAAAGGTGCGTTTGCCGGTCATCATCTAGTTCGGATAACACATCATCTAGTAGCAATACCGGATACTCGCCTGTTTCTTCTTTCATGAGATCAATCTCTGCCAATTTCACACTTAAAGCTGTCGTTCGCTGTTGTCCTTGTGATCCGAAAGTTTGGACATTTTTGCCATTGACTAAAAAACGAACGTCATCGCGTTGGGGACCGACCAATGTGGTTCCCTGCTGCAACTCCCGTTCCTCATGACTCGCAAACGCCTTTCTCAACTCGTCATATAGTTGATCTACGGATAAATCTTGTTTCTGGATAACTTGTGACACATACTCAAACGTCAAATGTTCTTTTCCTAGGGAAATTTGGGTATGCAACTGTTGAGCCCATTTCTCTAGTTTTTTTAGAAAAAGGCGGCGCTGAAATATAATCTCCGCACCATAAGCTGCAAGCTGATCAGACAACACACCAAGAAAAACTTTATCTTTGTTCACTTTGAACTTTAGCTGTTTTAAATACTGATTTCGTTGCTTCAGAATTGTGCGATACTGCGCGGAATTATACAGATATTTACTACTCATCTGGCCAAATTCCATGTCAATAAACCGCCGTCTAACAGCCGGTGACCCCTTAACCAAAGACAAATCCTCTGGTGCAAACAAAATGACATTTAGTTGTCCTATATACTGTGACAACTTACTTTGTTCTAAATGATTCACCTTGGCCTGTTTACCTTTAGAACTTAATTCCAGTTCTAAGGGAATTGAACTCATTCTTTTGTGTACGCGGGTTGCCAAACGAGCTGAATCAGCGCCCCAACTAATTAAATCCCGATCATTAGATGTTCGGTGACTTCTCGTTAGGGCCAACACGTAAATTGATTCCAACAAATTTGTTTTTCCCTGAGCATTTGCACCCAATAACACATTGACACCAGGAATAAATTCGGCCTCCAAATCCGGATAGTTACGGAAATTATGGAGGCTAATATTTTCCAAATACATGACTAATCCTCACGTCTTGAACGTACAATAAACAGTCCTTCATCTGGAATATTAACCGTGTCCTTTGGATATAGCTTTTTTCCGCGCCGATTCTCAGGCCCATCATTTACCTCTATAGTGTGTTCGCGAAGATACCATTTGGCTTGTCCGCCAGTTCCAATGATTGATTCTTCTTTTAAGAGTTGACCGAGCGTAATGAATGGCGTTGTAATTAAAACTTCTTTTTTCTCCAAAATTACAACCACCTTTACTAGAACTTATTTCGAATCAATTATTATTTAATTTCGTTTTTTTAAACCAAAAAATAATTTATTCAATTTTAACTAGATTCTTTACTAAATACCTATTTATTATACCTTTAAAAACCTAAAAAAACAATCTCAGAGGCTGTGTTTTGCGTTTTGAGCCATTTTGAAGATAATTAGATACTTTTGACATTTCTTGCGTATTTTTCTCAAATCCTCTTATTTTAATTTCTAGGCATAAAATAAAAACCACGCTTGTCAAAATTTAATTTGGCAAACGTGGTTATTTTTTTAAATTTTAGAATGTTCGAACAGGTGTAATCAACTGAATAAAGTTTTCTTGATCCTCAGTTGGAACCAAAGTGAATGGTCGCAATGCTGAAGTGAATGAAACTTGAATTTCAGTTTGGCCAAACGAACGGAGCGCATCCTTCATATAATCTGGGTTAAATGAAATTTCTAAATCTTCGCCCTCAACAACTTTTGCATCAAGTTGTTCCTCAACGTTTCCGACATCAGGCGAGTTTCCTGAAATAACAATCTTTTTATCAGCAGTGGTAATCGCCAATTTAACAACATTATTACGACTTTCATGGGATAACAAGGAAGCCCGTTCAATGGCTGCTAATAAAGCTGGCGCATTGAATTCTAAAGTTGTGGTTGATTCTTTTGGAATCAAACGGGATGTATCTGGATAATTTCCTTCAAGTAATCGAGAATAAAACGCTGTGTCACCTAAAGTAAAGAGAACCTGATTTTCAGAAATTCGCGTGATGACGTCTGGATTTTCTTCGCCAATCATCCGAGATAACTCAACGAGACTTTTTCCAGGGATGATCACATCATATTTTCCAGTATTTCCTTCAGGCAATTTAATTTGGCGTTGACTTAACCGGTGACTATCAGTTGCAACTGCTAAAAATTGGTCGCCATCAATACTGAAATGAACCCCAGTTAAAATTGGACGACTTTCTTGAGTTGAAACGGCCAAAACAGTTTGGCTAATTAATTGTTTAAATACGTTTCCGGAAAGTTGGATTTGGTCATTACCGTCAAGTTCTGGTAAATGTGGGTAATTATTAGCATCCAAACCGTTAATTGTAAATTCTGCGGCCCCAGATGAAATCTCTGTTTGGAAGCCTTCAGTAATTTCAACGGTCATTGAATCTTCTGGAAGTCGTTTAACGATATCACTAAAGAAGTGCGCAGGTAAAACAATTTTCCCAGGATCTGTAATTGACAATCCGTTGTCTTCATTTTTGGCATCTAAAACTGTCTCAATGGAAATATCTGCATCACTCCCAGTTAAGATAATTTGATCAGATTCCACATCAAGTTTTAAACCAGTCAAAATAGGAATTGTTGTTTTAGAAGATATTGCTCTTTGAACGTCATTTAATTTTTTAATGAACGCAGCTCGTTTTACAGTAAATTTCATTTTTAAGAATCTCCTTTGGACGAAATGTATTTATATATAATTATATATTAAAAGTAACAGTAGTAATAGGGCCTGTTGATATTGTGTAAATGTCACCTAACGCTTAGGCAGGTCGAAGATTATCTCTGTTTATAAAATGTGGATAACTTTTAAAGTAATTCACACTTGTCCACAAGCTATGGTTTGAGCTCACTTTTTAGATCACCAATTTGGCGTTGTAAATCATCATCTTTTTTAAGCGCCGCTGCAATTTTTTCGTGAGCATGAATCACAGTGGTGTGATCTTTGCCACCAAATTCAGTTCCGATTTTCGGTAAGGAGGCGTTTGTCAGCTCGCGAGAAAGATACATAGCAATCTGGCGAGGGACAACGATTGATTTCATTCGTTTCTTACCCTTTAAATCAGAAATTGAAGTGTGATAGTATTTAGCGACTTTGTCTTGAATTAGCGAAATTGAGACTTCACTAAATTTAGTACCAAAGTTCAAACTACGCATGGCTTCGGAGGCAAGATCAGTTGTAATGCTAGTACTTTGCAGATTCGCATATGCTTGAACCCGCGCTAAAGCACCCTCTAATTCTCGTACGTTTGAATCAACTTGGGTGGCGATGTAATTCAAAGTATCGTCAGGAATTTCAATTTTATCAGCCATCGCTTTTTCACGTAAAATGGCAATTCGCGTTTCCAAATCAGGTGGGGTGATATCGACCGATAATCCCCATTTAAAGCGCGAAACTAGTCGTTCCTGCAACTTAGGAATTTCATTTGGTAAACGATCTGAAGTCAGCACAATTTGTTTTTGATTACTATATAAAGCCTCGAAAGTATGGAAGAATTCTTCTTGAGTAGCTTCCTTATCAGCAAAGAACTGCACATCATCGACTAAAAGCAGGTCAACATTTCGATAAACCTCACGAAATTCTTCTTGATGTTTAGATTGAATTGCATTGATAAAATCGTTTGTGAAAGCTTCACTAGTAACATATTTAACATTCGTATCAGGATTATTTTTGAGAATTTGATGGCCAATCGCATGCATCAAATGGGTTTTTCCAAGACCAACGCCTCCATAAAAGAAGAGCGGATTGTACATAGTCCCAGGATCTTCCGAAACGACTAACGCGGCTGCATGGGCCATCTGGTTTCCTTTACCAGTGACAAATGTGTCAAATGTATATTTGTCATTTAAGGTAGTAACTTCCATAAAATCGGGTGTCGTTTTTGGTTTTTCGGCAGCCTTTTTTTCTTGTTGAACGGTTTCTTCTTGCTCACCCTCCAAAACAAAATCTGGTGTGATATCTGCTTGGGTGATCAAATAAGCATATTCTACAAATTTTGGTGCCAAATGTTGTTTCCAATAATCGCGATGTAACGGCGATGGTAATTGGATTGTCATGATATGATTTTTTAGATCGATTGGTTTAGCTACGTCGATCCAAGTTGAAAAGCCGAGGGATGAAATATCATCGTCTTTTTGAAAATCAGCTTTAATTTGATTCCAAAGATCATCCTTACTTAGCACAAAAATCCCTCCAAAGTTACGCACAGTTTATTTTTTGTGTTTTCAATTCTTAAGCGAAAGAAACAATGCATTAATTTTAGCATGAAAAAAAAAAGTTTTCCACAGGATGTGGAAAACTATCGAAAATAAATCACAGGACAGGTAAAAGTGTATCCACAAGCTGTTGAAAAAAGGCCAAATTTTCATGAAAATTTTGGTTATTCACACAAAACGGTGGATAACTATACCCCGAGAAATAAGGGGTGGCAGGAGTTATCCACTGAAAATCATGAAAATGTGGATAACTCAATCACAGGGGGTGAATATCCGGATAAGCTCGGGAAAAACGGTGCAAAACTTAGGAAAACAAATGTTTTTATCCACAAGGTATGCACCACGATAAGCTTTGAGTGTGAACAAGAATATTTATTTTTTTCTATTAAGACCTTTGCATGATGATTGATTTGTGATACTATATTATGGTAATTGTAATTAGATACTGAGTTATTTCATTAATATATAAATGAAATCTATATAAATTTCAGTGTTGCTATGGGAGGTGTACGAATTGAAAAGAACATATCAACCAAAGAAGCGTCATCGTTCACGTGTGCATGGTTTTCGTAAACGTATGAGTACAAGTAACGGCCGTAGAGTTTTAGCACGTCGACGTCTAAAAGGTAGAAGAAAATTATCTGCATAAGGCCACTGATCCCAGTGGTCTTTTATTTTTGAAGAAATTTGAAAATAGCAGACAAACAACCTTTTATATGTGAGAAACTTGATAATACGATTTATTTTGGAGAGAGAGCATGCGCAAGTCATACCGTGTAAAAAGAGAAACGGAATTTCAAAAGGTATTTGAAACTCATAATTCATATGCAAATCGAAAGTTTGTTGTTTATGTGATGGAGAAACCACATCAACCTCATTTTCGGGTGGGAATTTCTGTTGGTAAGAAAATTGGTAATGCTGTTATGCGAAACTATATGAAGCGACGCATCAGTCAAAGCGTTCTTGAATTCAAACCACAACTACGTCAAGATATTGACTTTTTGGTCATTGCACGGCCCCAAGCGTCTGGTCTTTCAATGAAAGAGACCAAACAGCAATTAAAGCACGTATTCACGTTAGCTAATATTTTAACTACTGATCAAAGTGAGGAAAAGTAAGTGAAACACAGCAAAAGAAATATAGTGATGATGGCAATTGCCAGTTTAACGCTGTTTTTAGCTGGTTGTAGTACGGCACCTATCACGAAGAATAGTACCGGATTTTGGGATCATTGGATTGTCTATAATTTTTCACGGGCAATTATTTGGTTATCACATTTATTCGGTGGTAATTTTGGTTGGGGAATTATTATTTTCACCATTATTATTCGTATTATCATCTTGCCCTTGATGATTTATCAAACAAAATCTTCAATGAAAACTGCTGAAATTCAGCCTAAGGTTCAAGCTTTACAAAAGAAGTATTCCTCTAAGGATACTGAAACACAGCAAAAATTGCGTGAAGAACAACAAAAACTTTATTCCGAAGCTGGTGTAAATCCCGTTGCTGGGTGTTTACCATTAATTGTTCAGTTACCTGTTTTGTATGCTTTGTATGCCGCTGTTAACCGGACGGAAGTTTTGAAAGCAGGATCATTTTTATGGCTGCAATTGGGAGACAAGGATCCGTACTTCGTATTACCTATCTTAGCTGCTGTATTTACCTATGTGAGTTCATGGCTGAGTATGAAGTCGCAACCAATGCAAAATGGGATGACAACAATGATGACCATTGGTATGCCGGTCATTATCTTCTTTACAGCGTTAAGTGTGCCATCAGCTGTTTCCCTGTACTGGGTGGTTACAAATATTTTCCAAGCTGGTCAAACATTAGTTATTCAAAATCCGTTTAAGATTAATCGTGAACGTGAAGCAAAAGCACAGGCTGAACGCGATAAAAAACGGGCCATTGCAAAAGCTAAGCGTAAGGCTTATAAAGGACGCAATAGAAAATAAAAATGACTGGAGATTAGAATGTTTAGTTCTGGTCTCCTTTTGCTGTACATAATCGTAAAAAGGAGGTAGCCTATGGCAAATTATAAAGGGAGTACAATTGAAGAAGCAATTGAAGCAGGACTTGCTGATTTAAATGTAACCCGTAAAAGTGTAACTGTTTCAACAATAGTCGAACCTAAAAAAGGATTTTTGGGTTTCGGCAAACGATTGGCTGAAATTGAAATGTCAGTTATTGAGGCTCCAAAATCAAACGAGACGGTCAAAGTTCCTGAAGAAAAAGCGCCAGAAACTAAACCAAAAGTTAATTCTGAAGTTCAACATAAAACTGATGAAGTAAATCATGAAAGTAAAGCTGAAGTTCAAAGGCACCCGCAAGTCAAGGATCAAGCTATAGAACCAGAAACCTCATCGCGTCCGCGTTTGAATGAAGAAATTGTTTCTCAAATGCAGGAATATTTGGCAAAGATTGTGACCCAGTTGGGAATTGAAGCTACTTCAACAAGTAAATTTCATCATCGTGACGTTTCAATAGAGTTCAGAACTGAGCAAGAGGGCATGCTAATTGGGAAGCATGGTCGAACAATTAACGCACTACAAACTTTAGCTCAAGTATTTTTGCTACATCGCGGCATTTCACATGCCAATGTAAAATTGAATGTTGAAAATTACCGTGAACGACGGACAGAAACGTTGCAACACTTGGCCGAAAATACAGCTCGTGAGGTTGTGGCAACTGGTGAACCAGTTTTCTTGGATCCCATGCCCGCATTTGAGCGAAAAGTGATTCATGCGACGCTGTCTGAGAATCATTTTGTCTCAACTTTTTCAGAAGGACATGAACCTCATCGCTATGTTGTGGTGGCCCTTGTTCAAGATGAACAGCTTTAAAATAAAAGTGTAAGAAATTGACAAATGCGCAACAAAATTTTAAGATATAATCAATTATCTAAATAGCAGGTAAAGTAGTGAAAGTACTTTATCCACGTAACCTCTTATTAAGGCGTGGACTAGGTGCTTTTTTTATTGGAATTGATTAGGAAGGAAATAGAAAATGCTAGAAACAGCTACGGAATTAGATACGATTGCTGCAATTTCAACCCCACCTGGTGAAGGTGGTATTTCCATTGTTCGAGTAAGTGGAAATACCGCGCTTGATGTGGCAGAGAAGATTTTCAAAGGTAAGGATCTGCATACAGTTAAAAGCCATACCATTAATTATGGGCATATCGTTAACCCTAAAACAAAGCACACAGTTGATGAAGTAATGGTTTCAGTGATGTTGGCACCCAAAACATATACTTGTGAAGATGTTGTTGAGATCAATTGTCACGGAGGCATTGTGCCTACCAACGATATTTTACAGCTTCTACTAAGTAACGGTGCAAGAATGGCCAAACCAGGCGAATTTACTGAACGTGCTTTTTTGAACGGTCGAGTTGATCTTTCTCAGGCTGAAGCAGTGATGGATTTGATTCGTGCTAAAACGGATCGGTCGATGAAAGTAGCTTTAAATCAATTAGATGGGGATTTATCTCATTTAATTAAGAATTTGCGGCAGGATATTTTAGACGTTTTGGCACAGGTTGAAGTTAACATTGATTATCCAGAATATGATGATGTTGAGACCATGACCAGTAAACTATTACGTGAAAAAGCTGTAGAAGTGAAAGCACAAATCAAACAACTTTTGCAAACTGCGCAAGAAGGTAAAATTTTACGTGATGGACTGGCAACGGCGATTGTGGGGCACCCAAATGTTGGGAAGTCTAGTTTGCTGAATCGAATGCTACATGAAGACAAAGCGATTGTCACAGATGTGGCTGGAACCACGCGTGATGTTTTGGAAGAGTATGTGAATGTTCGTGGTGTGCCGTTGAAGTTAGTTGATACAGCTGGTATCCGTGAAACAAACGATAAAGTTGAGAAAATCGGTGTTGAACGCAGTCGTAAAGCAATTAAAACTGCAGACTTGGTCTTGTTAGTTTTAGACAGTAGTAATCCATTGTCGGATGAAGATCGTCAGTTAATTAAAGTCACTGATGAAGCAAAACGAATCATTATCTTGAATAAAACTGATTTACCAATGCAATTAGATACTGATGAATTATTCAATTTAGTTCCTGAGGATCAGGTGATTCGAACCTCTGCAACAGAAGGGGTAGGATTGGATGATTTGAAAGAAAAAATTTCTAAGTTATTCTTCGGTGGGATTGAAAGTAATCAAAACAGTGTCATTGTGACAAATGCTCGGCATATTGGCTTGCTGAATCAAGCTGAAGAAGCATTGGATTCAGTTTTGCAAGGGCTCAAAGATGGTATGCCAGTAGATCTAGTCCAAATTGATATGACGCGTTGCTGGGAATTTCTTGGTGAAATTACTGGTGACAGTTATCAAGATGAGTTATTAGATCAGTTGTTCAGCCAATTCTGTTTGGGTAAATAATTGAAGTTCAATTAAGTTAACCATGAAACAAATTATGAAGCTACTTGAAGCTCGAAATAATGTGGAGGAAGAGTCATGACGGAAGTAAAACAGTATGCAGGGAAAGATTACGATGTGATCGTAGTTGGCGCCGGCCATGCGGGTTCAGAAGCGGCTTTGGCAGCTGCAAGAATGGGAAACAAAACCCTACTAATGACTATCAATTTGGATATGGTGGCTTTTATGCCATGTAATCCTTCAGTTGGTGGACCAGCAAAAGGCATTGTGGTTCGTGAAATTGATGCTCTTGGTGGCGAGATGGGTAAAAACATCGATAAAACTTATGTCCAAATGCGAATGCTAAATACGGGTAAAGGCCCCGCAGTTCGTGCCTTACGGGCCCAAGCAGATAAACATGCTTATCATGCTCAAATGAAAAAAACTATTGAAGATGAACCTAATTTGACTTTACGACAGGGAATTGTTGATGATTTAATCATTGAAGACGGTGTCTGTAAGGGAATAATTACTAATACTGGTGCTCGTTACCATGCCAAGAGTGTTGTTCTGACGTTGGGAACAGCTGCTCGTGGGAAGATTATTATCGGCGAGCTTATGTATTCTTCGGGTCCTAATAACTCACAACCTGCCATGAAACTTACTAAGAACCTAAAGGATTACGGTTTCGATTTGGAACGTTTCAAAACAGGAACGCCACCACGAGTTGATGGTGGCACAATTCATTATGATGAAACTGAAGAACAGCCCGGTGATAAGGAACCAAATCACTTTAGTTTTACAACGCCTGACAGTGCCTATATTGATGTGAAAAATCAGTTATCTTGCTGGTTGACGTATACTAATGAGTATACCCATAAAATTATTCGAAAAAATCTAGATCGTGCACCTATGTTTTCTGGTTTGATTGAAGGTGTTGGTCCCCGCTATTGTCCTTCAATTGAAGATAAGATTGTCCGATTTGCGGATAAGGATCATCATCAATTATTCCTTGAACCTGAAGGTCGGAATACAGATGAATGGTATGTTCAGGGACTTTCAACTTCTATGCCAGAAGAGGTTCAACAACAAATTCTTCATTCCATTAAGGGCTTAGAAGATGCTGAAATGATGCGGCCTGGTTATGCTATCGAATACGATGTGGTTTCCCCCTATCAATTGAAGCCAACTTTAGAAACTAAAGTTGTGAAAAACTTGTATACCGCTGGTCAAACAAACGGGACGTCCGGTTATGAAGAAGCAGCTGGCCAAGGTTTGATGGCTGGAATTAACGCTGGATTGCGTGCCTTAGACAAAGGTCAGTTTACCTTAAAACGTAGTGATGCTTACATTGGTGTTATGATTGATGACTTGGTGACTAAGGGAACCAAAGAACCATATCGTTTGCTGACTAGTCGTGCTGAATATCGTTTGATTTTACGTCATGACAATGCGGATTTGCGTTTAACTGAGATGGGTCATGACCTTGGTTTGATTGATAACGATCGTTACCAAGAATTCCAAGAGAAAAAAGATGATATTAAAAATGAACTTCATCGTTTAGATACCATTCGCATAAAACCTAAACAAGTTAAAGATTTCTTGATTTCTAAGGGTGGTCATGAATTAAAAGATGGTGTTTTAGCATCAGAATTTCTCCGTCGTCCAGAGGTTTCCTACAAAGACTTGCTGCAATTTATCCCTGCGCCGGATAAGAAGTTAGATCGGCGCGTGGTTGAGCAAGTTGAAATTGAAATTAAATATGCAGGTTATATCAAGAAAGCTAAAGAACGTGTTGAACGTTTGAAAAAGATGGAAGCTAAGAAGATTCCGGATCACATTGATTACGCTGCGATCAATGGTTTGGCTACTGAGGGTCGTCAAAAGTTGGAGAAAATTCAACCAGAAACGATTGCACAGGCTAGTCGAATTAGTGGGGTTAACCCAGCTGATATCGCTATTTTAAGTGTTTATATTGAACAAGGACGTATTGCAAAAGTTAAATAATTTACAAATAAGAGCTGTTTTAATAGAGATATTAAAACGGCTTTTTATTTATAATAATATTTATTTTATCGTTAAAATATATTTTATTGACATTTCTAAATAACTGGAATATAACTAAGTTATCACAAAAATAAATTTTAACGATAAAAGGAATTATTATTAAAGATTTTCTGAATACTAGTAAAGCACAACTTGTTAAAGTCGGTATTATTGCATTAATTGATGAGTTAGGAAGCAGCATGTTTAGCTTCGCATTGGGATTATTTCTCTTACGTAAAACGGGATCTGCTATGAATCTGGGAATTTCTATTTTGATTGGCCCCTTAGTATCATTAGTTTTATTGCCTGTTTCTGGAACAATTGTGGATCGTTTTAGCCACAAAAAAATCATTGTGACTTGTCAGATTGGCATTATTATCACGATGGCGTTTTTCTCAATGGAGCTTCAGCAGCTTTCAGGAACGTATCTCATTAAAATTATTATTTTGTTGGTTTTGCTAGATATCTTTCAATTGTTTATTGGCAATGTTTTCAGTGCTTCTGCGATAAATCTCGTGCCTAAAACACAGGTGCAACAACTTAACTCGATTCAACAAATGGTTCGTTCTTCAGCATCAATTTTGGCTCCTATTTTTGGTGGAATTGCTTACGGAATGATGCCATTCTTTGGTTTCACACTGGTTATGTTGGTGACTACCTCAGTCGTTATGCTGATTGTATTATCGCTGAACTTCAGATTTAATGGGGCACAACTAGTCACTAAGACCGATTTTAAAAGAAAAGTGGATTTTTTAACTTCATTTAAGGAAGGCATCATTATCTACGTCAGAAACAGGCAATTGTGATGTTGATTATAACGGCTTGTGTAATCAATTTCTTCTTTTGTGCAGTGAATGTTGGGTTACCCTTTATATTAGTTAATCGGTTTAAGTTAAGTAATATTTTTTACAGTATCGTAGAGGCTAGTACGTCAGTAGGGATGATCTTATCAGGTTTTATCTTTATGAAACAAAAGCCAGCAGAAAATCAGATTCAAATTATGTATCGTTGGGTTATCGGGATAGCTCTGATTACAAGTGGAATGGGCTTACCAGTAGTGTTGCATGTTCAATTGTTAAAATTGGAAATTACTGGTATTTATGTGGCGCTCGCCTTACTAATGGGGGTTGCGTTATTTGAAACCAATGTACCTATGGCAGGATACATGCAACTGCATATTGATTCTAGTTTTCAGGGACGGGTTTTTACAATTCAATCTTCATTGTCAATGTTGATGATGCCCGTTGGAACGATTATGTACGGTTACTTATTTGATCATTTTAATGCAGGTATTATTTTTCTAGTATCAGGAATAATTGTAATTATTTTCATCTCTGTATTCATGCAAATTAAAGTAACAAAACCGATAGGATATGCTAGAAATATAGCAGGAACGAAAAACCTAGAAAATGGGCAGAAATAGATTCTTAATTGAATAACCATGAGATTGTTACGCTAAATGGGTATAATAAGGTTATTCAAACTAACTCAAAGGAAGTTGCCTAAATGAGCTCTAATAAACTTGATAATTTAGCAAAATTACTTGCGGATCCAAAGGTAAATCGAATTTTGGAGGCGGCTAGACCCAAAAAGGGGATTACTGTTAAGCAACTCGCTAAGATTTTAAAAGAAAAGCCATCTAACCTATACTATCCAATTCAAAAAATGACAGATTTTGGGCTCTTAAAAGTTGTGGCTGAAAACGAAATTAAGAATTTAACTGAAAAAGTGTACAGTTCGGCATCATTGTATAAACGTTCTCAACAAAAGAAACTAGGCCTTAAAGAAAATGAAATTGATTTAAGTAATGAGTATGTTTTGAATCATACGGATGATCTTTTAGAGTTTTTTATGATTAATCAAAAGCGAATGCTAACAAGCTTTGAAAAAAATATGGATTTTATCCAAGCTGGTGGAAAGGTAAACGAAGTGAATTTTTCGTGGGCAATGTCCACTCTTGAGCTTTCTAAGCGAGGGCAGATAGAGCTATTAAAAAAAATAAATCAGTTAACCACTGATTTTAAGGATTCACATCCAGAAGATCCTCAATTTTCCTTTAACCTTGATATGACGTTATATTCTGATGATGAGCCAAAGGATAAATAGATTTTTATTAAGGATAAGTGAATTTAACAATCAAAGCTTTTCAATTGAATTAAAATATTTTTGTGGTTAATGAGTATATTTTGCGTAGAATGTTGATGCCTGATTAATTAAGTACTGTTTTGATATAATGTTTCACGTGAATCAAAAACATTTAGCTTTTCTTTTTCCATAGATGTTAGTAAAACAAAGTGATGATAATTTAAATTATCCGATGTGGTATAAACAGAAGCATATTTTAGATAACGTACAGGTAAATTAATAACTAAGGGGAGTGTATCTTTGTTCAGTGGCGCATTATAAAGACTTTTAACAGTGGTATCATGAGTGGAATCATGACCAATGTAATTTAGAACAATATCATTGACATTTGAATCAAAAGTAAGATTTTCTTTATCTAATTGTATGTTTAAAAAACCTGGTCCAACTAGTAAAAATTCTTCTGGAATTTTTACGCCATATATATTTTTAATAGCTAATACCACGGAGGCACTCAAACACTGCATTGCAGATTTACTTTCAGGCATGGGGTCGTCCTTTCTATTTTCTAGAAAACTTCAAATGAGCCGTTTGTTTTTTCGTACTTAATACTGTATTGGAATATGCAAACACCGATGATTAACCAAATGAAGTTGACGGCAATATAAATCAATATTAAATTCAGTGGAATACTATGTTGTAAATATATTAGTCTTGATATTTCAATACCAGAAACAAACGGAATAATGTTTTGAAGTGGGCTGAACAATGGAATAGTTATATTTCCAATTAATAACAGCGCAGTTTGAATTATTGTTGCCCGTTGTCCAACACGTTTCACGTGTACAGAGACTGCACCAAACACAAACCCAATCCCAGACATTCCAATATTTGAAAGCATAGAAATTAAAAATAGCTGTACTACTAAAACCAAGGCCTTTAATAGAGTTAACTTAATTGAAAATGAAGACAATGATATGATTACAAGAAAGTAAAATATGCCGAGAATGTTATTAACTCCACTACGAACTATAATCAAGAGCCACAGTGGGTGAGGACTTTGTAATTCAGATTCTAATATACCGGCTTTTGCATCAGACTCAATTGCATCTGATGCCGCATCCATACCTAAAACACCAGCATTCCAGTAAAGATATCCTATCAGGATTAAGACTTTTCCTGTTGTCACTGAGGTATGATAATAAGCGGCCATTGTTGGGGAGCTCGCAATGTATATAACAATAAGGTAGGTTACAGTATATATTGCAATACTACTTAAAAACTGTACTTTGTATTTTGTTCTCACTTCAAATTCTCTCAATGCTTCCATCTTAATCATTTGCATGATTCCACTCATTCTTTATCCCTCCTTTTTAAATGATTGATGATACAAATTAATTAAATCTTCATGGCTTGCAGGTGAATCCAATTTTGCAATAATATGTCCCTCTCTGATAAACACGTAACCATCGCAAACACTTGTTAAAAGGTTTACATCGTGAGAAGACACCAATACTTTTTGATTTCCCTTATTTTTGGTTAGGTTTAATACATGTTTTAATCCATCTTGTGCGTCAATATCCAATCCATTTGAAGGTTCATCTAAAAGAATTAATTTTGTTTTGAGTGCCAATGCATTTAATAAGGCTGCTGATTTTTTTGTCCTGTTGACATTTGGTCATAGTCACGATTAATTAAGTTTTCCATTTCAAGGGTCTGTGCCATACTTTCAAAATAGCTCAACCCTTTTTTATAATTAACATTTTTTAGACCGCAAAAATATCTAAAATTGTTAACCAATGAGAGCCTATTGATTAATCCTCGTTCACCAGCTGGTACATATAATGTGTTTTTCAACGCCCATTGAATATATTCAAGCTTTTTATCAGCATCATTTAGTTTTATTTTCCCAGAGTTTGGTAATAAAACACCACTTAGTACTCTCATCAAAGTAGATTTCCCCGCACCATTTGGGCCAACCAATCCTATGATTTTACTGTCTAAGTTTATTGATAAATTAATATCAAATAATACTTGTCGTGCATTATATTTTTTGTTCAAATTCTGAATGTCAATTTGCATAAAAACACCACTTTTTTTGGTTTAAAAAAACTCTATAATTCTTTTTACTACCTTATCAGTCTCTGAAAGACAGAAAATAGGCAGATCATTTAAATTACCTTTTAACTCAGAGGTTCCTCTTGACTCGACAAGAGCGAGTACTGGTCGATTGTAGTAGGATTCAATGTATTTAACTATCCTAGTAATTAAATTCGTTGAATCGGTCTTGTTAACAAGTAGAACATAACAATCTGCGTTAATACCCGTTAGGACAGATTGAGTTTCAACAGGTATAAAACCAGTATTCTTCATATTACTAGACATCACTTGCGACTGGGTTCCTGCTATAATTAGGTCATGTTTTTCATCATCAATCTTTTTCATAGTATTATTAGATCCAACAACATGTTCTTGCCATGAAAATTTGGACGCGTTATAGCCATAATGCCAGTAATGTTTACAACCAATTATTTCAGAAAATGGTTCTGTTAACATAAGGCCAACGTCGTACCCAACTTTTTTCAAAAGTCTAGTTATTTCAAGTTGTAGACTTACTTTTCCTTGCTTACTTGAAGTACCAATCACTCCAACAATTGGTGTATTAAAAGTAAATAAAGAACCGCCAAGTCTTTCTTTGTATAGTTTTTTTTCATTCTGTACTAAATCTAACGCATAAATTTTCTTGTTGTACTCATTGCATTTTTCAATAATTTCGGATAATAGGTCTTTCTTTAGTAACAATGATATTTCTTTAACATGACCAAGTACTACTGAATTAAAGTCATTGGATTCCCAATTAATATCCCTCATATCCCCTATAACTTGATTGGGTACATAACTTGTATATCCAATATCTGCCATTGATTTTCCAATTTTGGGGCTTGTGTGATAATCATAAATTGAGGCTATATGTGGAACAACAAAATCAGAGTTATTCATAAGAGCAAACACTTCTTTATTTAAGGGAAGAAATATTGCTTTATCCTTTGAGGTAAGAAAATCATTAACTATATTGTGATGATGCTTCAGATGAAAAGAATCATTACTATATTGCATTTGACTCATTTCTTTTTTGATTTCTACTATCAAGTTATCTTGACCAACTAAATCTTTTGACCACATATTATTAATTATCGCTGTAATAACAGGTGTGCTAAAACTAGAACCAATTACTTGCTCTTGTCTTTTCTTAATCTCGACGGAAAAGTGACCAGAGTATGCTAAAATATCGATCCAATTATTATAGACAACATTAAAATTCTTTATTTGTTTTATTTTGTAATCATAAAGGACAGAAAGGGTGTCTTTATAAAAAGCCGGATAGCTTATTGCTCCACTATTGTCAGCGGCACATACCAAAACAACTTTTTTCTTAACAGCATAGTTAACAGCTTGCTGCAATTCACCATCGCTATCACTTCTAGTACCCATGCTTATATTAATAATATCCGGATGGAATTCATTTATGCTTTTTTTGATACTAGAAGCTAAGTCTCTCGCCCGAATCATATGGTTATCATTAAAAACTTGTACGGAAATGATAGTACTTTCTTGTACATAATTATCAATTATTTTTGTAACCGCAGAGCCATGATTCATACTAGAAGTCTCATTTTTTGAATTGTAACTAGATGAATTATATCTAACTATTTTATTTCCGTTTTGACTTTGGAAGGAATAGCAGCCCCCGTCTAAAACAACAATTTTCAAATGCATCACCTCCAGATAGTGCCATTCTGAATACAACAAACGCCTTCAATAAAATTTTGAAGGCGTTGTATTGCTATAAATATAATTAACCAACCGTTTCCTTGTAAAGTTTTACAAGTTCATCAGCGGTTTCAACTGGTTTCTTAAGTTCCTTTTTCATTGTAATTCATCTTTTTTCTTTATGTAACTTATGACCTACTTGGAATCTTTGTAAGATTCAATAACAGGACCGGCTACAGCTACTTGTTGTTTTTGACGTAATACTAAGTTTGAAAGGATTTCTTTTAAAGCCATCAATTTATTTGTCATAAGTCTCACCTCCTTTCAATTCAATCAAATTTTTAATAATGTTTACCGTGATCTTAGGAGTGGCACCCAAAAGTTTTTGAGTACTATTGGTATCAATTACTATGTTAAAAGCAGTTTCTAATTCAATTAAAAAATTTACCATTGATAAAGAATCCATGAATACTTTCTGATTATCCTTTTGTATCACAACACCAATGTCAGAATAAATAGAGCTAATTTTTAGCTTAATTTCATTTTCTGAGATTGTTTTAATTTTAATCGCCTTCCTTATCATCATTTTCTAATTGACCACGAATTTACCATCATTATTTATCTTTGTCAAGGTGAAACGGACGCTTTTATTAATATTTGAGAACAAAAACATTAATATTTGATTAGCTGTTTTCCGCTTAAATAGGATCGTATTTGAAATTAATTATTTTAAATAACCATATAGAGAGAATATCGGTTATTGGTAATTTATATGTGTTAAAAAACAGGCTTTAAATTCTCCTTCTACTGAGAACTTAAAGCCTGTTTTTTATATTAAAAGCAAGTTAACCTGCCAAGATTAATAATTAGTGAAAGCCTGTGGTAAGTTCTTTTAACACTCACGACAGGCTTTTGCAACATTGGTTAGTCATAAATAGGAGGGGTGCCCAATGAATTCTCAATTTTCATATTTCCCCGTTAACAATAACAATGAAATTGCTAGGAATTTACTGTTTCATGCTTTTGTAAAGTTGCTTGCCAGTAAACCGATGACCAGCATTAGTGTTGTGGAAATTTGTAAAACGGCTGGTGTTGCTCGTTCAACATTTTATTTTAACTTCCATTCTAAAGAAGATATGTTTGATAAATACCTTGATAGTCAACTGTACGTTATGACGCGGCGCTTACGTAGGGCTGGTAAAAGTCCACATATCAATGGTTACAGCTATTTTGTTAGTTATTTACAATTGCACAAATTTTTAATTGACTTGCTAATCAAAAATAGAATGGAGGAAACTTTATCTGAACATTTGTCTACGATTGTAAAACAACTATTGCAACAAGATATTTTTATCAAAACTATTAATGCTAAATTCCAAGTTAGTTTTATTACCGGAGGCTTAATCGTCGTTATCATCACCTGGGCGCAACAAGGATATAAAGAAAATAATCAGCAACTCATGAATATTATCCTGAATTTACTGCAAGTCTTTAAAAAATAAGGAAGCACTGGTTTCAAAAACGGCACAAATTGTTCCTGTAACAGTGAGCAAGAATTTTTAGTAATTTCGAAACAACACATTTGGGGGTATGTATTTGAAATCCGAGATTGAAGTGACCAAAATTTTTGTCCGTTATGTTCAACAAGCCATTATGCACCGCTCGTTTACGCTGTACAGAAAGGAAAATCATAAAGTAGAAATTGTCTCTTATGAAAATTTGGTCATTGAGAAGCTACTGCATTATGAATCACCACACATGCTGGAAAAAATGAGCTTTAATAATATCTGGGAAATGGAGAACTTCATTGACAACAATCAACTAGCCATTGCAGTTGGGACTCTGAACACACGTCAAAAGTTTATTCTGTATTGGAAGTTTGTTGAAGAAGCCTCTGACGCTCGGATTGGTGACTTATTGGGAATTAGTAGCCAAGCCGTGAGTAAACAGAAGCGTAAAGCAATTGACTGTATTGTTGAACACTACTTTGATTATTACGAAAGGAACTCGACAACATGGAACCCATTAATTTAGTCCCATTAATCTTAGCTGCTCAATCTGGCGATGAATTAGCCATGGCCGACTTGTTAACGCGGTTTAACCCGCTCTGCGTAAAATATGCACGATATGGTCGCGTTAGAATGAGTGATGACTATTATCAAGAATTACGGATATGTCTTGTAGAAACTATCTATAAATTCAATGTTCAAAATTCATGACTAGCTAGCACATAAAAAAGATTGGCAAAATCGCCAATCTTTTTTTGTTTTTGGTTTCAAATTTGATTTTTTATGTGCCTGTATTAAGTTAACAGGAGTTAATCCTGTGTGCTCTTTGAAAACTTGATACTAACTGCTAAAGACATAAATCTTTAAGCGAGCCCGATTAGTTTAGCGCGATGACCAGCAATGTGAGCGATGACTGAACTTAATCAAGGTAGATTTACCACCTACTGCGTTAACCTTAAAGATGGATAATGATACTTCTGCGAAGCTCCCACGTAACGAGGAGAGGTGCGATTCCTATGTGCTTGTTGGTCACGAGCCTTTAGCGGTTTGTTGTTTCTGATTCTGATATAATGAACTTGCAAAGTCTCACTTTCAAGTTCATGCAACTATGAAAGGAGGTCTTGCTGTGCCGTTACTAGTTACTGTCACGAAAAGCGATTTAGTCGCGTTAGGTTATGGCCCGTCACGTTCAACTGATATCATCAGACTGGCTAAGGCCGTAATGGTTAACAAAGGGTTTGAATACTATCGTGCTAGAAAGCTCGGCCGGGTACCAGCATCAGCAGTTGAAGAAATTTTAGGCATTCCCATTAGTGAGCTGATTGTTCCCACAAGCGGTATCTCTACGGTTAAGGAGGAACTATCTTGACCACTAAAGATATCTTTAAAAAACAAAAAAACGGAACGTATGCATTCAGAGCTAATATCGGATTTGATTCTAAAACTGGTAAACGTGTTCAACGACGTGGCAGTGGCTACCGTACTAAAACCGAAGCCAAAGAAGCCTATCGTAAAATGATGGCCGATGGCCCCGATAAGTCAGCAGAGTTATCCCAAATGACTTTTGAGCGTTTTGTAAATGATATTTTTAAGCCGTGGTACAAAACACAAGTTAGACCACAAACTTATAAACATTGTTCAGGAATCATAAACAAGCAACTATCTTATTTCTCAAATTATCTAGTTGACCAAATCAAACCGTTAGATATTCAAAAGTGGCAGATTATTCTGTTGAAAGGCCATTCTCCATCGTCTGCACGGGCCATTAATCTAATGCTAGCAAATGTTTTAGAACGAGCGAAAACCTTAGGAATTGTGGAAACTAACCAGGCTCGAGTAATTGGGTACATCAAAAAGCAACAATCCGAAATTGATTTTTGGACCAAGGAAGAGTTTCAAAAAGTGATTGACCATACCGATAAAGCCGGTACCTATACCCAACATTTTGAATTTATGGTGTTGTGGTTCTTATTTATAACTGGTTTAAGAAGCGGTGAATCACGGGCCTTGTTATGGGACGATATCGACTTTGTCCATGGGACAGTTGATATCAATAAAACATTAATTTTTTACAATGCCAATGACTACTACTTCTCCACGCCAAAAACGCAAGCAGGTAAACGGGTAATTGTTTTAGATGCACAAACTAAGGAATTTTTACTTGAATGGTACGAAGACCAAAAATTAATGACGAGTTCTAAGTTTGTATTTTCGCTTGATGGTGTACCAACGCCAACAATGACCTATACACGGATTGTTACTGCTTACTCCGAAATTGCGGGTGTCCATCGAATTACCGTTCATGCGCTACGGCATTCGCACGCATCAGTGTTAATTGACATGGGAGAAAATCCATTAGCAATCAAGGAACGTTTAGGCCACGCGGACATAAAAACGACACTCGGAATTTATGGTCATCTGTACCCCAAAAGTAATCTTGAAGTTGCCAGCCGATTAAATGGTCAAATTAAGGCGCCACAGTGACAAAAAACTTAAAAACGCCAGAATGTGCCATTTTGGTGCCACTTGGCATATCTAACGCTTCAAAACATTGATATTAAAGAGTTTCAACGCAGTTGTTATGTTTCACGTGGAACAACACACAAAAAGATGGTCTGAAAAAGATCATCTTTTTTAATAACAAACTTTTAACGATTGTATCAATCACTGATTCCTTGCGGTAGCTGCGGTTGAGAAGAGTTTTTAGGCTGATTCAGTAATTTTTGTCTGCTCAAGGTTAAGACTACTGAAGTGGTGAAGATGATTAATAAAATACCAGTAATGGCAAAGATTGGCAAAGCTGACAGATGATCAAATAAGAAACCAAATACAATTGTCCCAAGTGGCATTAATAACATACTGATCGTGCTAGTTAGTGAGAAAATCCGTCCTTGCATGTGCTGCGGGATTAATTGTTGCATATACATGCCCAAAGGCGTGTTAATGAAGACCAATATTATACCGTTTAAAGTATTTAAGGCAATAAAGTAAATGGTATTTATATCGGCAGATAAGTTTAGAATTTCTGGAATTCCTACAGCAATGAAGACGAGTGATAAAAAGCCGATGTTTAAATATGAAATTAGAACTGGATGGTGTTTTAATTTCCTTAGGCTCAATAAAATTCCTCCAAGAAACATCCCAACGGCCAGGGATGAATCTGTGATCCCATACTGGGTGCTGGACAATTTCAACGTTTTAACCAGGAAATAGGGTTCGCCAACGTTGACAGCAGAGAAGAAAAAATTAATGGCTGCCGAAGAAATGATTAAAATACGCATTAAACGTTGGTTACGTAAATATTGAAAACCAGCGCGAAAATTCTGCCAGACTGTTTCTGTAGAGCTTGCATCTGTTGATTGAGGTTTTTGCTCTTGAATTGCATTCTTAAAACGAAGAAACATGATTGTGAATAAAGCAATTAGTTCAAATCCAATTTCAATAAATGCAAAATTGTCTATAGAAATCAATGTATAGACGAGAGCACCAATAATTGGTGCCAAGAAAGAAGCTAACGACGAAACAGATTGGTTTAACGAATTTACTTTCTGTAGTTCATCCGAGTCAAATAATTGAACAAGGCTTGCAGTGAGCGTTGTACTGAGAAAATTATCGGTAATTTGAAGGATAACAATTAGGCCGATAAGTTCCGCAAAATATTGGGCTGGCCATAGCTGAAAAGTAAAACCAAATAAAAGTAATCCAAGACTAGTTGTGATTTGAGCGGCAATCATAACTTTACGATGGTTGAAAGTATCCACCACAAAGCCAACGAAAGGAGTCAAAAGTAGAGAAATAATTGGTCCCGTAATTAATGACACACCCATACCTAACGCAGAACCGGTTCGATGAAGAATATATAAACCGGTGGCAAAAGACAGCATGCCACTGCCAAACCCACCAGTGAACTTAATTATCAATAACCTAATGGTTTGTGCAGATAATTTAATTTTATTCATAATAGCATCCCCAATTTTGAAGTAAAATTGTCCTTCAATTATTGATTAATAGTTTCTAACGCTAAACATAATGAACTGTAATGTCGCCGATATTAAAGTTCCCGGTAATCGTGACTAAAGGTCCAGTTTTTGTGGGCTTTTCTCCTGTTTCAGCAACTTCAGTGATAAATGAACTTAATTTAATTTGTGTGTGCCATTCTTTGGGCACATACAGGTAAATCTCACCCATGCTTCCGTTGAGGCTGATATTGGCTTGATCAGCAACGATACTTGCTTGATCAAAATAAATTTTAGCGTCCCCCATCGTCACATTAATTGTTGCCTGCTGAAAATTAGCAGATTGGACGTAACGAATAGCACTCCCCATGCGTACATTGACATCGACGTAGGATTCATAGTCCGTTGTTGTACTTTCTGAATAACGCTGACCATTGCTATCGATCGTTTTATTGACAATAATGTGTTGATGGGGATGAACTTTTCGTTTTAAAGGCTGTAACACGAGTGATAATCCAATACTTAGGAGTAAAGCAGCACCCAGAATTGTCCAGGGAACTAAATTGGTGATGCCAAGGGGTTTCGCATAAAGAATACTGATAAAAGCCAGGCTGAAGACAGTGCCGCTTACGCTAAAGTAAGCCATGCTCTTGATAGTAGCAGCCACCAAAATTAAAGTTAGAAAAAGTGTCCACATCCCGATATGATAAGTAAGCCAACCTGCTTTACTAGCGATTAAGACAAAAGCACAAGCTAAGAAAAATACTCCCCAGAACCAATGACCCCATTTTATTTTTGTATTCATAATTATTACCTCATTTCATTTAATCGTTCTTGTAGTTGTTTGTAGTAACGGCGCGATGCGTAAATTTGTTTATGCGAATTGCGAAATGAAATCAGACAATTTGAAATGGATTTCGACAATGCATTGACTTGGTACAGATTAATTAAAGCTGATTTCGAAACTTGGAGAAAATAACCAGGAAGTGTATCAGCTAATTCGTAGAGATGCTTTGTACTCGTGTAAATATTGTCTGCTGTATGTATTTGTAATCGCCGGTCTGCAGTTTCAATAAAAAGGATACTATCCAACTTCAGAAAATATTCGGTTTTATCTTGATAGCACTTGATGGTGTCCGCAGTGGTTGATTTTTCCAACAAGTTTTTGAGATGTTGAACGGTCGCATCATCTTTAGGTGTTTTAATAACAACTTCTGGCTCTTGTAACGAGCTATCAATTTCTAGTCGCACTTTCATTCGCATTGCCCCCTTCCTGTTGCTTTGATATTATTAGACTACTTTTAAATGAGGAATGGAATACTTTTTGTTTAAGTGGCACAAAATTACGCGTAACCGGTTAAATGGTGAACAGCTGAGAATCTAGTTAAAAAGTTGAAATAGGTATCAAAGAACATACCATATTAGTGGTAAACTATTGCTAGTTTATTAGAGTATTGAGGATGAAAAATTATGAAGCAAAAATCACAATGGATATTACTACTGGCAACTTCAATGGTGTCATTTATGTCAACAATTGATGCCAGTATTGTTAATATTGCGGTGCCACAACTTTCCCACGACCTTCATGTTCCTATGAATGAAGCTGAATGGGTAGTGTCCGTTTACTTAGTGTTAATCTGTATGTTACTAATATTTTTTGGAAAATTGTCGGATCAAATTGGCCGTATTAAACTTTTTCAGATTGGCACTTTAATTTTTGTCATTGGCTCACTAGGCTGTGGCTTAAGTATGAATTTGCCGCTTATGCTGGGAGCTCGGGTAGTTCAGGCAATTGGAGCTTCTATGACTATGGCGACAAACTTCGGAATTATTACGCAAATTTTTCCACGCAATCGTCATGGGGTGGCATTAGGTGTTAATAGTTCATTTGTTCAGGTGGGAAATATTATGGGTCCGGGACTAGGCGGACTAATTCTTTCTGTTCTTTCCTGGCATTTTATCTTTTTCATTAACGTGCCAATTGGTTTGATTGCTTTTGTGTTTGGATACAAAATTTTTCCTAAAGAGCCTGCAATCCATGAGAAAGTACAAATTGATTTTCCCGGCTATTTGGCCTATGTGCTCGCAATAGTTAGTTTTTTCGTGGCCATTTATTGGGGTCAAGAAGTTGGGTTTGCCAAACTGAAAATCCTGGGATTATTCTGCTTAAGTGCCATTTTTATTGCCATCTTTATTTTTCACGAAAACCGAGTCGGCAACCCACTTTTAAATTTACAAATTTTCAAAAATGTGGGATTTTCAATCGGTGTTATTTCAACAATGCTAGTATTTGCGGTTGGTTATTTTAATAATATGATCATGCCTTACTATTTGCAGGAAACTCTGAAATATTCGTCTGCAGTCGCTGGGCTAATCTTGATGGCCGTCCCACTTTTGAATATTTTTTCAGCACCGGTTGGTGGCATGATTGGTGATCGAATTGGTGCGGACGAGGTTTCCTTAATCGCACTTGTGATCTTTTTAATTCCTGAACTGATTTTTATGTTCATTACGCCTAATTGGGGGATTGTTTGGCTGGTTATTGGGCTAATGTTGTTTGGTTTGGCGAATGGGGCGTTCCAAAATAATCCAATGATAATGGGAAATGCTGGCAAACAGTTTCAAGGAATTGCGGGATCGATTGCGGCGTTGGCACGCAACTTAGGGATGTCAATTGGTCTGTCGTTGTCGACATCTCTGTTATATTTTGGTATTAGTCAAAAAGCGGGTCGGCATATTACCACGTACCCAGAACATAATCCAAACTGGTTTGTTTATGGTATGCATTTTAGTTATTGGTTTGCGTTTGCTCTGATCGGAATTGCACTGGTTTTATTGATTACTTTAGTTAAGCATCAGAAGAAGGCAGTCTAAAAAAGCGAGATTAAGCAAAAGGATTTTTCTGCTTAATCTCGTTATATTTTCCGGATATTATTTCTAAAAAGTGAAAAGAAGCAAGTTCTGCTCAGAATCTAACTGCTTTTCCCCTTTTTTATGTTTAATTACCTAGTTATTAGTTAAAAATTTAGTTAATTGAACTTCAAAAATTGGTGTCCAAACTTGCTTGTAACCCATTTGGGTAGGGTGGGCATCGTCAGCCATAAAATAGGGACTAGTTTTAATCAAATTATGGAGGACAGGATCTGCCCAGAGATCGATGATGGCGAAATGCCACTTTTTCTGTAGTTGGTATAACTGACTGATCAAACTTGCATAATCTTGATCTGGCTTACGCATGCAAGTGTAGAAAACAACAGGACAGCGAAAATGGGCTTGAACGTAAGCTAAAATATCTTCCATGGCGCCAAGGGTTGTCTCACGATCAAAACCGTCAGTTTGCACATCTGGAGTAATTTGGCCTAGGTCTTTATTAGCCCGGCTATCATTTGTAGAGAGCTGACAAACAAAGAGATCATAATTAGCTTGATCATCAAAATCGGTTCGAAGGCGACTTGAATACGTCTTTGGTTCGAGTCCTGCTAAAGTGGTGCCACTGATGGCTGATTTAGTAGGAATAATACCGTCTTTTGTTTGCAAGTACTCTACAAAAGACTTGCCTTTTGCAGCTGCGCCATAGGTAATTGACGAACCTAAAAAGGCAATACGTTTACCATATAATTTGGAACTGGGGTTCAAAACTTCTGTTGAAGGAAGATAAGCAGGCAAATTGCCCAACATGATTGCTTTTAACGGACGGGGAATTTTGTGAATCCCAACGGCAGTCGCTGCCAATATACCAGTATTTAATAGGAATTTTTTCATGTGAATCACCTCAGAATTATTGTAGCACGGAATAAAAAGCTGAGATGAGTTTTATGAGGAAATAAGGGATGAAAATGAACCCTTGTAAAGTTGTCAATTTGGATTTTGACTATCAAATTATGAAGAATTTATATCAGTTTAAACTTTGAACGAGATTTTTGGCAGAGTTTGCACTAAAATAGAAAATAAATAAGTTAATTGAGGAGTTTCCATGAAAACTATAAAAAGTATTCTAAGTTGGGTAGTACCGATTCTAATTGGGTTAGCAATTGCTTTATTAGTTCGTAGCTATCTGTTTGAAATCGTACGGGTTGATGGCACGTCAATGGAACCCAATCTGGTTAATAATGAACGCGTTTTTGTTTTAAAACAAGAAAAGATTAAACATCTGAGTGTCATTGTTTTTGATGCCTATGGTGCTGATCCCCAAGCCACTCCAGGGACGGAGTATGTGAAGCGAGTTATTGGGATGCCAGGTGATAAGATTTCATATAAAAATGGCAATTTGTACGTAAATAACAAGTTAGTACCTCAGAAATTCATCAGTGCGCACGAACGAACGACAGGAACAGAAATTGGAGCAGAAGCGACAGATTGGAACTTAGCTTCTGTGGCGAAAGCCCGTGGCTGGGGGAATAAGCCCGAAAAGGTGCCAGCTGGTGAGTACTTTGTGTTAGGTGATCACCGAACTGTGTCTAACGATAGTCGTTATTGGGGTTTTGTGAAGAAGAGTGAGGTTATGGGAGTCGTTAAGGTCCCATTCTGGGGTAGTACCGCTGCTAAAAAGAACGTCAATGACCGAACGAGTGATTATTAATCAACTAAACAAATTAGTGTTGAAAACGGATAAATTCCGATTTAACACTTTTTTTCTGGAGAAATTTGCTATTTGCGGAGTCTGCACTAAAATAGAAAATAATAAGTTAATTGAGGAGTTTCCATGAAAATTATAAAAAGTATTTTAAGTTGGATAGTGCCGATTCTAATTGGTTTAGCAATTGCTTTATTAGTTCGTAGCTATCTGTTTGAAATCGTGCGGGTTGATGGCTCATCGATGGAACCCAATCTGGTTAATAATGAACGCGCTTTTGCTTTAAAACAAGAAAAGATTAAACATCTGAGTGTCATTGTTTTTGATGCCTATGGTGCGGATCCCCAGGCCACTCCAGGGACGGATTATGTAAAGCGAGTTATTGGGATGCCAGGCGATAAGATTTCATATAAAAATGGCAATTTGTACGTAAACAACAAGTTAGTGCCCCAGAAATTCATCAGTGCAAACGAGCGAACGACAGGAACAGAAATTGGAGCAGAAGCGAAAGATTGGAACTTGGCTTCTGTGGCGAAAGCCCGTGGCTGGGGAAATAAGCCTGAGAAAGTGCCAGCTGGCGAGTACTTTGTGTTAGGTGATCACCGAACCGTTTCTTACGATAGTCGTTATTGGGGGTTTGTGAAGAAAAGCGAGGTTGTGGGAGTTGTTAAGGTTCCATTCTGGGGTAGCACCGCTGCTAAAAAGAATGTCAATGATCGAACGAGTGATTATTAGTTAATTAACAAATTAGTGTTGAAAAGGGATAAATTCCGATTCAACACTTTTTTTAGGAAAAATTTGCTATTTATGGTAAAAGTATTAAAATATGATTAGTTTATTCTTAATTTTATGTTTAATTTTGGAGGTGCCACATGGGAAAAGAAGTTTCACAAGAAAACGTTGCTAAGTTTCGAAAAGTTTTTAATGAGGATAACCGCAATGCTGTTGTCCAACGGGCAGCTACAAAAAACGGTGTTTTAAATGCCAGTGAAGATATTGCCGCTAAAGTACGCTTAGATCACACTTTCTCCGTTGAAATTGATACTGGTAAAGTTTCCAACCAGCTACATAGTGGTCGTTGTTGGTTATTTGCGTTATTGAATACCCTTCGGCATCAAGTTGCTGATAAATATAACGTCAAAGATTTTGAATTATCTCAAGCTTATTCTTATTTCTGGGATAAGATTGAACGAGCCAACATTTTTTACGAAAATATTATTCGCACTGCTGACAAACCAGCGAATGATCGTGAAGTTGAATTTTACTTAGAAGGACCTGGTGGTGACGGCGGTCAGTGGGCAATGGCGGCCGGATTAGTTCAAAAGTACGGGGTTGTTCCTTCATCTGTGATGCCTGAAACTTTTAATACAAATGATACGACCGGTTTCGGGGGTGCTTTAAATAACAAGTTACGTAAAGATGCTATTGAATTACGGGAATTAACAAATAGTGGTGCTTCTGAAGGTCAATTGAACGCCAAACGAGATCAATTGTTGGGTGAAGTTTATCGCATGACAGCCATCGCAGTTGGCGAACCACCTGTAAAGTTTGATTTTGAATATCGTGATGACAAAAAGAATTATCACCGAGAAGCCAACGTCACACCAAAAGAATTCTTTGATAAATACGTTGACGTTGATTTGGACGATTATGTGGTTGTTAGCAATTCACCTGATAAACCATTTAATAAGTTATATGGTTTACCAGCTGAAGATAATATCGTGGGTGGAAAACCCATTACGCTTTTAAATGTCGAAATGGATGTCATACGAAAAGCGGCCGTTGCTCAACTTAAGGATGGCGAGACCGTCTGGTTTGGCAATGATGTTTTGGAACAGATGGATCGCAAAGACGGTTTATTAGATAGTAAACTTTATCAAACCGACGCGCTGTTCGACGTTGATTTAAGCATGAGTAAGGCAGAACGTTTGCAGTACGGACAAGCAGCTGTTTCACATGCCATGACGATTACTGGTGTCGATGTGGTCGATGATGACGTCACAAAGTGGAAAGTCGAAAATAGTTGGGGCGAAAAGAACGGCGATAAGGGATACTTTGCCATGACCGATGACTGGTTTGAGAACTATGTCTATCAAGTTGTGGTCCATCGCAAATATTTAACGGCTGATCAGTTAAAGATCGCTGATTCGAAACCAGAGCCGTTACCAGTTTGGGATCCAATGATGTAATTAAAAGAAATTCGCGAAGACCGGTGTAAAAAGGCTGGTCTTTTTATTTTGGCAAAATAGGAAATAGTCTACCGTGAAAAGATTAAATAAAAATAAAAGAAAATTGTTTACATTTATTTTCGGAACGCTTATAATATCCTCTTGTATATTAAACTGGACATTGAAAGGAGATAAACATGCAAAAGCTTGTGAAAAATCATGGGATTGCGCTAATTGTTTGGATTGGCATAATTTTAATTAGTATTTTTAGTTTACCTAATATTGATCAATTAGTAAGATCTCATGGTGATACCAAGATACCTAGTGCTGCACAAAGCCAAATTGCAAATCGAATTCAGTCCAAATGGGGCTATGGACAAGGGAATACGACGCAAGTAGTTGCTATTTTTAATAATGGCAACAAAAAATTAACCGCAGATCAAAAAGAGAATATCAATAGTACCATTAATTATCTGCGCGATAACAAGAAGAAATTGGGAATTAAGGATATTACGGCTGCATCGGATAATGCGGAAACCCGTAAACAATTAATTTCAAAAGACAAGACAACAGAACTTGTTCAAGTGTTGGTTTCAAAGGATCATGGTTCTTATAAAACCATTGATCGAGAACTAACCAAAGCCGTTAAAACCCCTAATGTGAAATCTTACATTACCGGTGGTGACATTCTGAATGAAAAGTTCTCGGAAGCTACCCAAGAAGGGGTTAAGAAAACTGAGATTATTGCGGCAATTTTCATTTTTATTGTCTTAATTTTAGTTTTCCGATCACCAATCGTCCCATTAATTTCCGTTTTTACAGTGGGTGTGTCGTTTATCACAACGCTTTCGATTGTGACGAACTTAGTTTCACGAGCTAACTTCCCATTCTCAAACTTTACCCAGGTCTTTATTGTGGTGGTCTTATTCGGAATTGGAACTGACTATAATATTTTGCTGTATGATCAATTTAAAGAGCAGTTAAGTAAGGGTGAAGATCGGCATACGGCTAGTAAAAAGGCCATTCGAACGGCCGGGCGCACCATTTTATACAGTGGTTCTTCTGTATTTATTGGTTTCCTAGCACTTGGTTTATCTAAGTTTTCGATCTATAAATCAGCAGTGGGCGTTGCTTTAGGTGTCGCTGTTTTAATTGTTGTTTTATTAACCTTGAACCCATTTTTCATGCACGTATTGGGCAAAAAGATGTTTTGGCCATCTAAGAAATTTGATGGTCATTCACAAAGCAAGATGTGGCATGCTTTAGCGAATTCTTCAATTTTGCATCCACTAATTGCTTTGGCATTAGTGTTACTTTTAACTGTGCCTTTTGTGATAACTGGTTCAGGAACTTTAAATTATGATGATTTAGATGAATTGAGTGATACATTACCTGAAAAGGTTGGATTCAATGTAGTTAAGGATCATTTCTCAGCAGGAACTGCTGAACCATCCACACTATATATTCGCTCTAACAAACGTTTGGATAATGAAAAAACTTTGAAGTTAGTTGATCAAATTACCAAACAACTTCAAAAAGAAAAAGGCATTAAAACGGTCGCTTCTGCTACCCAACCTGGTGGTTCTGAGATTGGTAAATTGTATGTGAAGGGCCAAGTCAAAACAGTTACAACTGGGATTGATAAAGCTCACACAGGCTTGAATACAATTGGTAAAGGTCTAACTAGTGCGTCTGATCAGTTAGCCGCAACCAATATGAGTAGTGGTTTGAATAGTGTTCAAAAATTAATTGATGGAACTGAAGTTTTGCGTAATGGTTCCTTGAAGATTACAAGTGGTGCTAACCAACTTTCAAGTGGGGCTTCCAAAATTTCTTCTGGAGTTTCGTCAATGGGAACCCAAATGGAACCTTTAGTTAGCGGTTTGAACCAATATGCTGGTGGTGTTGACACTTTAAGTTCTGGTCTAAGCCAACTTGGTAATAGGTCTGGAGACTTAACCAGTGGTTCACAAAGCTTGCTGAATTCAGCTCAAAAACTGTCAACTGGAGTTTCTACACTGAATAGTGCAGCAGTCCAGATTGATTCACAATTGGATACGCTCCAGCAATCATTAAGTGCTGGAAATGCAGCAATGAGTGGATTCTCTGGTTTGAGTAGCAAGGTTAAAGAATTAAATGCTTTAAAGGCAAAGTTGGCTCAATCACAAAACGCAATTAATAGTCTTAAACAATTGGCACCATTATTGACTGGGTTGGAATCGGCTAAGAAAAACTTAGCTTCAGCTGCAACAGATTCTGCAAAAGCTGCGGCTTCTAATACAGACGCTCTTAAAACATTGGCTGGTATTGATCAAAGTACACTGTCATCTGCTGACAAACAAAAATTAGATACAGCTAAATCACAAATTACAGAGGGTGCTGAGACAGCGGGCGCTTCAGCACAAACGATTAAGACTACCGGTGAAACATTAAGTGGGCTTTCAAGTCTTGAAAAAGAATTGGATGCAGTCAATATTGATTCCAACACACTCACTGAGCTGAAACAGCTTGAAACAGTGATGAATTCAACAAACATTAGTGAATCACAGCTTAAAGAGTTGAGTTCATTGAGAACACAATTACGGAGTGCTTCTGGTAGCATTTCAAAACTGAAACAGTTTACGGCTGGTGTTGAGCAACTTAACACGCAGGTCAATAAGAATTCTGCTTTAGTTAACGGTGTTTCTCAGCTGAATAGTGGGATTAATACGTATGCTAGCAAGGTTCAACTTGCTTCAAGTGGTGCTTCCACATTAGCAAGCAAGAGTAGTGAACTAACTAGCGGAGTAGGAACTCTTACTAGTGGTTTAGGCACGTTAACAAGTAGCCTTAACCAGCTTTCAAGTGGTGCAAGTACTTTGGCAAGTTCAACGCCTGCTATGACAAGTGGTCTTGATCAGGAAGTTTCTGGTCAAAAGCAAATGTACAGTACTTTGAAAGGCTTATCCGGAAAAGTAACTACGCTTCAATCCGGTTTGAAGACAGCCGCAAAAGGAACTAAAACGATTGGTTCTGGGATGACAACTGCAAATAGTTACTTAAACGGTATGGGGAATTCTGCGGTAGGTAAGACCTTCTATATTCCTGCAAAGCAAATTCATGGCAAGTCATTTAAACCCGTTTTGAAGACTTACTACTCTGAAGATCGGAAAGCAACCAAGTTAACAATTGTCCTTGATTCAAATCCTAATTCAGCTGCTTCGATGAAGAAGTCTAAAGCTATTCAGAAGCAGGTAAAGGATGATCTTCGTGGAACTTCGCTGAAGGATGCAACAGTTGCAATGGGTGGTCAAACCTCACAAACTGCAGATATTAATAAGGTTGCCGGAAACGACTTTACTCGTACTGCGGCCATTATGATTGTGGGAATTTTAATTGCTTTAATGTTTGTTACCCGTTCAATCTTGATGCCATTTTATATTATCGGCACGTTGTTGTTGGCTTATTACAGTTCCTTAGGAATTACTAAGGCAATCAGTAATATGTTCTTGGGACAATCTATGTTGACTTGGAACACACCATTCTTTGGTTTCATCATGATTATCGCGTTAGGTGTGGATTACAGTATCTTCTTAATGATGAGGTATCGTGATTCCAACAAGAGTTTGAAACCAAGCGCAAGGATCTTAGAAGCTTCAGGAGTCATTGGTGCTGTTGTCCTTTCAGCCATGATTATCTTGAGCGGAACCTTTGCCGCGATGATTCCATCTGGAGTGTTGACGTTAATTCAAGTTGCCTTGGTAGTTATTATTGGGTTGATTATTTTAATCATTATCATCCCAGTACTCTTACCAGCCTTGATTAAGTTAACGTACGAAGGAATTTCATTTGGGAAAAAGAAGAATAAGAATAAACATTAACTTGTAGTTTTCTACAAAGGAGAAGTGATGATTTTAAATTGTCACTTCTCTTTTTTGTATAGAGCGTACAATGGAGTTATATAACTATTTTCGAGGAGGCGAGATCATGGACTTTGATCCAAACTGTGTATTCTGTCAAAAACAACCATCAGATTATGTACTTGAAAACAAACTCGTGATTGCGTTCTGGGATATTCATCCAGTTAGCAAGGGACACTTACTTATTATCCCTAAACGGCATGTAACGCAAGTTTGGGACGTTACGGACGCAGAAAAAGCCGAACTAGTACAAATGATCGCAGATGCAAAAAAACTGTTAGACGCCAAATTTGATCCTGATGGGTATAATGTCACAATTAACTCTGGTGCTGCGGCCGGTCAAAGCGTTTTTCACTGTCATATTCATCTAATCCCGCGTTATTGGAATAAAGTAACTAAACGGGTTGGCGCAATTCCTGGTCAGTTTTTGGTGCCCAAGTCGCGACCAGAGTTCAAGGATCTTAAATAGTTTTGATAGCGAGAAACAACAAAACGACGTATAATTTAGTTAGCAAATGACGCAAGCAAAATGGGGTGAGCGCGATGAAAAGATTTAAAAGATTAGCTATTTTTATTGGAATATCAGTTTTAGGATTAAGCTTGGTATTAACGGGTTGTGCGCAATCTGGAACTGATTCGGGAAGATCCATCAAATCCAGCGCACCAAAAGTTTCTAAAGTGTCCGCCAGCAAACAAATTCGGAATAATAGTGGGTTATGGTATTTTTCTAAATCAGTAAAGGCCAAGTCCAATTCTGGAATAGAGGCGTTTGTGTTTTCAAAAAAAGGAACTGTTGAAGCTTATAACGTAAAAAAGTACTATTCTTCCTATTCAGCAGCTAAAAAAGCTAAGGGTCTTAATAAATTTGGTAAAGGAACTTATAAACTTAAAGTAAATAAACAAAAACAGACAATTGTAACTTTAAAAATGAAACTTTCTGGGATTCCTGCTACTTATCAATTTAAGTTAAAAAAGGGGTTGGCCAAAAAGTATAAGGGACTCATTTTTCATGGCTTTAATGCAGCCCGGACTGTTGATAGCGATAGTGTCAACGGTGTGTTAGTTCAAGTTAGAAAGTAAAAAAGAAGATTATCGCAATTTAAAATGCGGATAATCTTCTTTTCTTGTATCTTGAAGGGTGAAGTAAGCCGGTGACTCCCACGAGGATTTACCAATGATTTTAAACCCTTGTGCTTTATAAAAAGCAAGTGCGTTGGTATTTTTACGTACGCATTTTAAAATAACTGGGGCAGTTGCTAGTTGGCGGACATGGTCAATTAACTGGCGGCCAATTCCTAAATGCATATATTCAGGGTCAATAAATAAAAGATGAACAAAATTATCCTGTTCATAAAAACTAATGAAGCCCACAATTTTGTCATTTAAAACAGCCTTTAAGGTTAATTCACCTTTTGAATCACGTTCAAAGTCAGAATGGGTGGGATGTTTGACCCACGGAAAGGTTTCTTGTCGTGAATGCAGATACACCTGGGCTAACTGCAAAGTATCTTCTGCTTTGGCGGGTAATATTTGGACTTTGTTAGTTTGTGTCATCGCGTACTTTTCCTTTTTAAATTTAATTTTAAAAATGTATTTTAACTGCAATATTGTCTTCACAAAATATTCACAATTTGTGAATATTATTAATCATATAAACAACTTTTTCATTTACTCCCCCCATAAAGTGAATGGATGATCATGTATATGGTCATGTTACTTATTTTCCGTTGCCGCGGCAACGGTTTTTTTGTACCCAAAATTTAGAAACACCAAACTGGTTTGGAAAAGAGATGATCTTTTTAAACCAATTTTTTTGCAAAAAACCAAAACCGGTTTTAAATATGCCTATGTAAGGGTAGAATAAACACATGACACTGGATGCTGCTTATTTTGTTACTATTTGTCGAAACGTTAGTGCATAAAGTGTGCATTTATTATAAAAATTAGTAGTATATTAGCTATCGGGGGATAATTATGAACTGGGTACATATTATCATAGAAATTATTGTTGCAGTGAACTCACTAGCTGCTATTGTGACTGTTTTTCGTGAAAAACGAGATATTGCTGCAACGTGGGCTTGGTTACTTGTCCTCTTTTTTCTTCCCGTTGTCGGTTTCATCTTTTATGCGTTTGCAGGACGAAAACTGCCTAAAGGTAAAATGTTTCAATTGAGAAAAGAAACTAAAATTGAATTACAACGAGTTTTAGCTCGACAAACACAAGAATTAAATAGTGATCATACAGCGGCTGACAAGGTTGTTGAAGATGCAAGCGGGATGGCAACTATGTTTATGAATGCAGATTCCGCCTTTTTGAGTCACCGAAATCGGGTGAAACTAATTACGGATGGTAAAGAATTATTTCATGAAATGTTCCAAGATATTGAACGTGCAAAAAAGCATATTCATATTGAATTTTACACATTTTATGCTGATGAAATTGGTCATGATGTACTCCATCTATTGGAAAAGAAGGCTGCTGAAGGCGTTGATGTGCGTGTTATCTGGGATTCTTGGGGATCAATGGGTACCAAGACTAAATTTTTTGATCATCTTCGTGAACTTGGTGGGCATGCTTCACCATTCTTGGGGACTCATTCACCAGTCACCGACTTTCGTTTAAACTTCAGAGACCATAGAAAAATTGTGGTTATTGATGGTCAAGTTGGGTATACAGGTGGGTTCAATATTGGCGATCAATATTTAGGTCGAAAGAAAAAATTTGGGTATTGGCGTGATACGCATATGCGGATCGCTGGCTCTGGTGTATATGGTTTACAGGCTCGTTTTATTCGTGATTGGAATGCCACTGAACCTGAGCACTCAATTGATAAAGTATTTGATCCCGGTTCAACCTATTTCCCTGTGGCCAAGGTTAATGGTAATACCAGTTTGCAGGTGGTCGCGAGTGGCCCGGATTCGGATACAGAAACCATTAAACTGGGCTATTTGAAGTTGATTTATTCAGCTCATCGTTCAATTTGGATGCAGACCCCCTATTTAATTCCGGATGATAGTGTGTTGGATGCTTTACGAGTAGCGGCACTATCAGGAATTGATGTGCGGATTATGATTCCTCACATGCCAGACCATGCCTTTGTTTACCGTGCAACTCAGTACTATGCACGACAATGTGCTAAATGGGGTATTCAGATTTATAACTATGATGCTGGATTCTTACATGCAAAAACGATGGTTGTGGACGGAAAAATAAGTTCAGTCGGTTCAGCCAATATGGATTTTCGTAGTTTTAAACTAAACTTTGAAGTTAATACGTTCCTGTACGACGAAAAAGTAGCTGAAAAGTTAGAAGATATATTTAAAGCGGATATTCGAAAATCAACTTTACAAACCTCGAAAATGTATGACGAACAATCAGCATGGCTGAAGTTCAAGCAATATTTTTCTCGCCTGTTATCACCAATTCTCTAATTTATTTTTAATTTTTAGTTGACGAGAATTTTTTGGCGTGGTAAGATGCATTCAACTTAATATTTAACGTTAACTTTCATACCAAGTAGCTAATTATCTGGGTGTCAGAAAGTCGGTGGTTGCTGCGAACCGATCAGGATAATTTAGATGAAATACCATGAAACAGTTTCAATTGAACGGATAATAACTAGAGCCGTTACCTTCTAGTGAGTGGAGAGAATCTGTTTTTGGGATTCTTTCAATTTGGGTGGTACCACGGTTTTATCGTCCCTGTTGTATAAATTACAGCAGGGACTTTTTTGTTCCCTAAAATTTGGAAGGAGCGGAAGAATTATGGAAAAACTAACATGCGGAGGAATGCCTCGTTATTAAGGCTTCCTTAGAAATTACAGGTGGTCAAAATTTTTAAGAAAACTAAAAATGAGGTGCAATATGAAAAATAAAGTGAGTTTTAAAGAAGCAGTTATTGTGTTGTTAGCAATGTTAATCATTATGGGATTAGGCGTAATTAAGTTCGGTTTATCGCCACAAGTACCCATATTATTGGTTTTAGTCGTGGTTACATTTTGGGCGCGGATTCGTCACTTTGCCTGGACAGATGTCGATAATGGCATTAAAGAAGGTATTCAAACCGGAATTATTCCAATTTTTATTTTTATTCTTGTCGGCGCATTAATTAGTACTTGGATTGCTGCTGGGATTATTCCTTCAATGATGGTTCTAGGATTTCACATGATTAGTGTCACTTGGTTTATGCCATCGGTATTCTTTGTTTGTGCCTTGGTTGGAACTTCAATTGGCTCAGCGTTCACCATTATTTCCACAATTGGAATTGCCTTTTTCGGAATGGGTATGACAATGGGTGTCAATCCTGCATTAGTTGCTGGGGCAATTATTTCCGGCGCAATCTTTGGTGATAAGTCTTCACCACTATCAGATTCCACAAACTTAGCTTCTGCCGTTGTCGGTGTTGACTTGTTTGATCATATTAAAAACTTGATGTGGTCCACGATTCCTGCCTTTTTAGGCTCATTGATTCTTTACGCCATACTTGGTTTTCACGCTACATCTTCTGCTAATTTGGGAAAGACTGATCAAACTGTGGCAGTTTTACAAGCGCACTTTAGTGTTAATTTCTGGGCAATTATTCCAATCGCTTTGATGTTCTTCTGTGCTTGGAAGAAAATTCCTGCAATTCCAACTTTATTTATTAACATTGTCGTTTCCGTGTTGATGGTATTCATTGAACAACCCCAAACTCAAGTAAGCAAAATTGCCACGATTATTGAAAGCGGGTTTGTATCTAAAACGGGGAATGCAAGTGTTGATGCATTATTGACTCGTGGCGGCATTGGTAGCATGATGGGCACTGTTTCCTTAATTATCCTTACCCTGTCGTTAGGTGGCCTTTTAATGAAGTTTGGCTTGATTCAAGCCGTGATGGAGCCCTTAACAAAGCACTTGAACTCAGACGGTAAAATGGTCACTGCCACAATTCTTTCTGGAATTGGGGTCAACATCTTTATTGGTGAACAGTACTTATCAGTGATTCTACCAGGAAAAGCTTTCAAGAAGGCGTACAATCAATCTGGGTTAGCTAACCTTGCCTTGAGCCGTGTCCTTGAAGATGGCGGAACAGTTATCAATTATTTGATTCCATGGGGGGTTGCCGGCGCGTTTTCCGCAAATACATTGGGTGTTTCGACCCTCCATTTTCTGCCCTTCGCATTTTTTAGCATCTTGTCACCAATCTTCTCGATCATTAGTGGCTTTACCGGGATTGGATTGAAGCATACAACTGACGAAAAAAAAACGGCAACTAAAGAGAAACTCGTTGCTGATTCTGAAAGTAGTTTGAACTAAAAAAGACTAGGATTATCTGATCTTAAAGCTAGTTAAACATCAAAATATGATTTGCCATAATGTTGCAGTAAGACTTGCGAAAGGTTTTGGGCGATGATCTTAGAGCCGTTTAGGTCGGGATGCACGCCATCTGTATAAGTGATTGGCCAAGCGCTTGTTTCAATTAAGTAAATTAGTTGAGGAAATCGATCGGCCAATTGCTTAAGTTCCTTAGCAAAACTCTGATTAAATGGAACTAAGACATTTAAATGAGCGTCCGGAAATAGCGCATGAAGTTCTTGGAAAAAATTTAAGAACTGTTCTTGGACGAGTAGAGCTTCAAAACGGCGGTCATTTGTACCAATATTCACGATGACTTGGTCGGGATGGTAGGCTGGGGCGGGCGTTTCAAAATCGATATATTTCACAAATCGGGGCGCTACCGGCACTCCACCAGTACCATAGCGCAACAAACCAGCTGCACTATAAGCGATACGAATATCTTGCGCATTAAGCAATCTGGCAGTCTGTGCAGCGTAGTTTTGTTCCGCTGCATAGCCAGAAGAAGGGATGCGTTTTAACACCCAACAACCAGCTGTAATTGAGTCACCTACAAACGCAATTGTTCTACCAGCAGGCTTAACCGCAATGAGATTTCCGGAAGTAGGCATGGAAATTGAACTGATTGCTAAGCCTTGCTGATGTAACCAGACCTCATCTGCATCTGAATTTCCCGCAAAGGTAATCCGGATCAGATGGGGCTTTTTTGTTTCAAATTGAAGTTCGCTATGTACTTCATTGACCTTCAATCGAAGCTCGGGCTGGTCATCAATAAAGATGGCGATTTCGGGCTGAAATTTAGAAGTGGGTGTGGTATTTAAAAACTTAAGCTTAAGCCGTTTGGTGTCTTTAGTCATCATTAGTAAAGAGGCACCTAAGTTTGTGGTGTACATCACGGATTGATTATCAATCGTTTTAGGTACCCAACGACCCATAAAATAAACTCCAGAGAAGAGCCCGTTAGCCTTGGCTTCAACGTATTTTGCCTGTGTCATAATTTGTTAGCTCCTCTGTAATTAAAATTAACCAGGATTATCCATACAACTGATTTCATGATCGTTTACTAGTCCAATTGCTTGCATAAATGAGTAAGTGATCGTGGGACCCATAAACTTGAAGCCACGTTTCTTTAGATCCTTAGCGATTTTCTCGGAGAGTGGTGTTTTAGAATGAATTTCGACAGGAATGCGGATGTGATTATTTACCTGACGATTATTGACAAATTGCCAAATGTAATGATCGAAACTTCCAAATTCCTTTTGAATTTTAAAAAATGCCTTAGCGTTGCTAACTGTGTCTTGAATTTTTAAACGATTTCGAATGATGTTGGGATCTTGGAGAAGTTTTTCAGTATCTTCTGCCGTCATTGCGGCAACTTTGTTTAAATCAAAGTTGGCAAACGCCTTTTGAAAAGCAGGGCGCTTTTTTAAAACGAGTTCCCAGTTCAGCCCGGCTTGAAAAATTTCTAAACTCATCATTTCAAAAATATACTGGTCATCGTGGGCTGGCTGACACCATTCATTTTTATGATAGGCGCGAATTTCTGGGCCACCAGTTTTCGCCCAAGTGCAGATAAAATCATCTAATGTTTGTTTCATTTCATGTTACCTCCGCTGGTTGCCAGTGAGGTGGGAATCTGACAACGATTAATTAACTTTATTATATCGCATTTTGCACAAGAACTTGAATTATTAAAATTTGATGATAGAATAAATGCATTATTAATATTAATGCGATGAAGAGAAGAGTAAGTCCAGCAATTGCTTAGAGAGTTCCGATTGGTGAAAAGGAATCGATTGTCAGGATTGAAGATGAGCTCAGAGCTAATGTTTGAGGTACAAGCTTTAAACACGTGAGGATACGATATAATCCCAGATATAAGTTTAGTTTACGTTTGTATCGTTGAGGTGCTGTTTGTGAGAAGAGCATAAACATGGGTGGTAACACGAAGTTTTCGTCCCTAGTCTTTTAATTAAGACATAGGGCGGAAACTTTTTTTATTGCAAAAAAGAGGGTGATTGGATGACTGAAACTATTATTGATTTAAAGAAAATTACGGTGGCATTTAAGGATGGTGAAAACCAAGTCCAAGCAGTTAAGGACGTTGACTTACAAGTGGAAAAAGGTGACATCTATGGCATTGTTGGTTATTCAGGCGCTGGGAAAAGCACATTGGTTCGGGTGATTAATCTATTACAGAAACCAACATCTGGTGAAGTGCATATTAATAACCAAAATTTACTGAAGTTAAAGCCAGTTGAATTACGCCAGGCACGCACCAAAATTGGCATGATCTTTCAGCACTTTAACCTGATGAAATCCAGAACAATTTTAGGCAATGTTGAATATCCACTGTTGAAGACAAAGCTATCCAAAAAAGACCGCATTCAACGGGCCACAGAATTACTAAAGCTGGTCGGTTTAGAGCAGCGCAAAAATGATTATCCTCGTCAGTTATCTGGCGGTCAAAAACAACGAGTGGCAATTGCCCGGGCATTAGCAAATAATCCCGATATTTTGATTAGTGATGAGGCCACAAGTGCCCTAGATCCAAAAACAACCTTGTCGATTTTAAAATTATTAAAACGCCTAAACCAAACTTTGGGATTGACGATTGTTTGAATCACCCACGAAATGCAGGCAGTGAAAGAAATTTGTAATCACGTGGCGGTCATGCAAAAAGGCAAAATTGTGGAACGGGGCAACATTGAAGATATTTTCTCAACGCCGCAAAAGAAGTTAACCCAAGAATTCATCAATATTGCGACCAACGTGGGTCCGGCTGTTGAAAAAGTGACGGAAAATCCAAGTTTTAAACTACTCGCGCAAAAACAACAGTTGGTTCAATTGAACTTCATTGGTCATTCTACTGAACAGCCGATTATTTCCACTTTAGCAAAACAATTTGATGTGGATGGCAATATCTTGTTTGCCAATGTAGAACAACTGCATGAGGAAACATTAGGATTCATGATTTTAGTTTTAACGGGTGAAAGCAAAAATATTGAAACGGCAATTCAGTTTCTGAAAGAAAATCAAGTTCGGGTAAAACGACTTAATGAAGTGCCCAAAAGTGAGGTGCAAAGCTAATGGCAAGTTGGTTTCCAAATGTAATTCATATGCAAACAGAATTTGTTCAAGCCACATGGGAAACTGTGTACATGACGTTAATTTCAGCCATTATTGCGGGCGTATTAGGTCTGGCAACCGGTATTTTCCTGATTGCAAGTCAGCCAGGGGGAATTCTAGAGGACAGCTTCATATATGGTCTCCTAGATAAGATTGTAAACTTGTTGCGATCGATTCCATTCATAATTTTATTGGCTGTTATTGCCCCGTTTACTCGGTACTTAGTGGGTACCACAATTGGTACAACGGCGGCATTGGTTCCTTTGATTATTTGAATTTTTCCATTCTATGCCAGACAGATTCAAAATGCTTTAACGGAAATTGATCCTGGTGTGGTGGAAGCAGCTCAGGCCTCCGGGTCAAGTCCCACCGAAATTATTTTTCGTGTGTACTTGCGTGAAGGGTTACCAGATATTATCCGAGCTTCAATTTTAACGATCATTAGTTTAATTGGTCTAACCACCATGGCGGGAGCAATTGGGTCTGGTAGTTTAGGTGATATTGCAATTAGCATCGGTTATGCGCGATTTGAAAATGACGTCACAATTGTCGCAATGATCATTATTTTAGTCATGGTGTTTGTTATCCAGTTCGTTGGGGATTGGTTAGCAAAACGGTTAGAGCATTAAAAGAGGCGATCTTAAATGAAGTTCAGAGATAGTGTGGGAGGATTAGTACGAATGTGGTTTGAGCAACTATAAACAATAATAAAGACAAGGGGAGTTAGATATGAGAAAAAGTGTTTGGTGGGTTTTAGGGATAATTGTGGTATTAGTCGCTGTAGTGGTTGGGATTCATCAAATAAGCCACTCGGCTAAAGCTAAAACAGAAACGATTACAGTTGGTTCAATGGGTTCGGATTATGACATCTGGAAGCATATTGCCAAGAGTAAGGATGCTAAAGAGGCAGGTTTAAAGATTAAAGTACAGCAGGTCACAGATGGTGTGCAACTGAATAACGGCACGGCGCAAGGCAACATTGATGTAAATGCGTTTCAATCTTATTCTTACTATGAAGCGTATAATAAACAACATCAAAAACAACAGTTATCTGCTTTAGGAACCACTTACTTGGAGCCAATGGGAATTTACTCGAAAAAGTATGAAAAAGTTTCCCAGATTCCGGATGGCGCAACGATTGCCATTGCCAATAATCCCGCTAACACGGCACGCGATTTATTATTGTTGCAGTCAGCAGGTTTAATCACATTGAAGGCTAATTTTAGTTCATTAGGTAATGTGAGTGATATTAAGAGTAATCCCAAGAATCTGAAGTTCAAAGAAATTGATGACACAACTGGACCACGCGTCTTAAAGGATGTGGATGCAGTTCTTATTTCCAATACAGTGGCTTTGGAGGGCCATCTGCATGTACTTTCAGATTCGATTTTTCATGAGAAAGCTGATCAAAGTACGCGTGCTAATATTAATATTTTAGCAACTGCCAAGAAGCATGCGAGTAACAAGCAATACAAAAAGTTGGTAAAACTGTATCATAAGAAAGATATTCAGCGTTATATCAAAGATAAATATTACGGCACTAAAATTGAAGTTCAAAAACCGATTTCTTATTTGAAGTAAATAATTAGTTTAACAAGACATCTCAGCGGTTATTAAGTAACTGCTTGAAAAAAATAATTTTCGGATGCAAAATAGACAGTGTATACATGAAAGGAAGTTTCTAAATTATGGCAAAAGTTGAAAGTTTTACATTGGATCACACAAAGGTTAAAGCACCATATGTTCGTTTGATTACAGTTGAGAGCGGTGCAAAGGGCGATAAGATTTCGAACTTTGATTTACGGTTAGTACAACCCAACGAAAATGCGATTCCTACTGCAGGATTACACACGATCGAACATTTATTAGCAGGTTTGTTACGTGACCGTTTAGACGGCGTGATTGATTGTTCACCATTTGGTTGCCGGACAGGTTTTCATTTGATTACATGGGGCGAACATTCTACCGAAGAAGTTGCTAAGGCTTTGAAGGGCTCATTAGAAGACATTGCCGACAAGATCGAATGGAAAGACGTTCAAGGTACTGACAAGTATAGTTGCGGTAACTACCGTGATCATTCATTGTTCTCAGCCAAAGAGTGGTCAAAAGCCATTCTCGAAAAGGGAATTAGTAGCGACCCATTCAATCGTCAGGTTGTTTAATATATAAGTGAATACGAACTAAAAGAGGCTGGAAATTCTTTCCAACCTCTTTTTTACACTTATTTGACTATCTAATTAGATTTATGAACTTCAGATTTTGACTCATCACCCTGCATACCATTGAAAAACAAATTCAAAACGACGGCGACGATGCTGGCAACAACGATTCCATTCGTGAGTAACATCCGCGCGGCAGTTGGTAAAAATTGGAAAATTTGTGGGTAAACGGTAACTCCGAGTCCCATTCCAATTGACAGGGAGGTAATTAAAATATTTTTATCTTTTGAAAAATCAACCTGTTGGAGAATCTTAACACCTTGGGCACCGACAATTCCAAACATGACGATCATGGCGCCTCCTAAAACAGGATCAGGAATAATTGTAGCTACAGCACCGGCCTTGGGAAGCAATCCTAAGATAATTAAGAAGAAGGCTGAATAGTAGATTGGTTTACGAGTTTTTACTCCGGAAAGTTGAAGAACGCCCACGTTTTCCGAGAATGTGGAATATGGGAAAGTATTAAACAGTCCGCCAAGCATAGCAGCAATTCCTTCGGCCCGGTAGCCCCGCTTTAAATCATCTTCTTCAATTTTTTTACCTGTCAAATCGCCGAGGGCAAAGAAAACGCCGGTGGATTCAATCATTGTGGTTAAAGAAACCATAATCATTGTAATAATTGCGGAGCCGTGAAAAGTTGGGGTTCCAAAGTAAAATGGTTGAGGCAAATGAAACCAGCTGGCCTGGGCCACGGGACTAAGTGATACCATGCCCATTGCGCCTGCTAATAAGGTACCGGCAAGAATGCCAATTAGAATTGCAATCGAATGCATAAATCCTTTTCCCCAAATGTTGACGGCGACAATGATAATGACGGTGACAAAACCAATGATTAAACTCTTGGGATCCCCAAATGATTTGGAAGAAACCGTACCGCCACCCAGATTCTGGAAGGCAACTGGAATTAGGGTAAAACCGATAATGGTGATTAAAGAGCCGGTAACAACGGGCGGAAAGAGATTTTTTATTTTTGAAAACAGACCACTAATTAAGAAAACAAACAGGCCTGCACACATAATGGCACCGTACATCGCACCAATTCCTAAAGCCCCACCAATATTTTGCAACGGTTGAACAGCCTGAACGGCACAGCCAAGGACGACGGGTAAGCCGATTCCAGTTAGCGCCGTTTTTTTTAGTTGTAAGAGCGTGGCAATCCCACACATGAAGATATCAATAGAGACTAAGTAGGTCATTTGAGAAGCTGTAAAATGCAAGTAACCACCAATTAACAACGGGACTAAAACATCTCCAGAATACATGGCTAAGAGGTGTTGCAAACCTAGTAAGGCCGCTTTGGGCTGTGAGATAGTTTGAATTGGTTTTGCATGAGTTGCTTCAATAGACTTCAATTTAGTTCTCCTTTTCTGTCACTTACAACGTATAAATTGAGAATATGAAAGTAAAACAGGCCACAACATTGCTGTTGTGACCTGTATAAGTCTGTCGTCTATTGTTAAAGATACGCCAAAAATAGCTATCTAAAACACTATTCGCCCATAGTCCAACATTTAAGGTGTCGGGTAGAAACTTATCAACCATATTATGACATTATACAGGTAAGTGCTATTAAATTCTGTGGTGCCTAGTTTAGCATATTGTGTTTTGATTAACAACTGGTAAATTTCAAAGAAAGGCTAAATCTAAACGGCAATTTTACTTTAATTTAAGTTCATTGAACACTTTGACTAAGTTAAATTAAGCTAGTTTTTGTAAGCCATCACGAATAATTGCAATCCCAGTTTTGATTTCTTCTTCCGTGATTACTAGAGGCGGTTGAAATCTTAAAATGTGGTCCATAGTAGAAATCATAATCAGGCCATGTTCAAAACAGTACTCACTTAAGGCGGTCACAAAAGCAGATTTAGTGGCTTCAAATTCAATACCGCCATTTAATCCGATCATGCGCACCTGTTTGATAATTGGAAAGTCTTGTTGCAATTCTAAAAATTGGGTTTTGGCGAACACCCCCAATTGTTGCGAGCGTTGAGGTAGATTTAGCCTTTCAACCTCATCTAAAGTTGCCAAACCACCTGCACAACAGATTGGATTGGCTGCAGTAGTTGTGGCATTTGCAGGTGAAGCTAGACTATCCATGATTGGGACTTTTCCAATGACAGCTGAAAGTGGCATACCAGAGGCTAGTGATTTTCCAACAGCCATCAAATCAGGCTCTAAGTTAAAATGATCAATTGACCACATTTTGCCACTTCTGCCAAATCCTTGATTGATCTCGTCTGTACAAAACAAAATCCCGTTATCATGGCAGAGCTGATACAAACCTTGCATATAGTCATTGGGTGGCATGATGATACCCGCATCACCTTGAATCGGTTCAATCAGAATGGCCGCAATTTGGTCGGCAGGAATATCATGTTGAAACAAATCTCGAAGGTCGTCCAGATATCGTTTCGAAAAATCGGCCAAGGTTTCGTTTGGAAATCTTTTTTGCGGATCTGGGAATGGCAAATGGTGAATATCTGGCACTAATGGACCGATATCTCTATGCATATTGGCATCAATGGCTGAAAGGCTTGCCGCGCCTAAAGTTGTGCCATGCCATGAATTTTGAAACGTTAAAATAACGGAACGTTTGGTGTAGCTGCGGGCAAATTTCACAATCCCTTCGGCTGCTTCAGAACCAGAAGTGCTAAACGAAACCTGCTTTGGCGAGTTTCCAGGTGCTAGGAGTGCTAGGTGTTTAGCGAGTTCGATTGCTGGTTCATGATAAAAGTAGCCTGAAATATAGTGAACAAGTTTGTCAGCCTGTTGCTGAATTGCGGCCACTACATGGGGATTTCCATGACCGATATTGACTGCCGAAGCACTTGCTAAAAAATCAATGTAACTATTGCCATCAGCATCCCACACAGTAGCGTCTTTAGCGTGATCCACCACTAAATCAAACTTTGGAACTCGGCCGGCTGGAGCCACGTATTGATGATCCAGTGCGATCAAACGATGGCGATTTGGATTTTTTTCGAAACTCATTTACAACACTTCCCATAGTCATTAATTTGAATTGATTATAGCACAGCAATTTTTGTGAGTTCGTTTTATAATGATGTTACGACATATATGAGGAGCAATCGACATGAAACAGGTTTTGGTTATGGGTGTTGGTGATAGAGTTGGGCAGGCATTTTTCGAAGCTTGCCAAGGCGAAAAAAATAACGAACTTCAATTTAACTTCATTGAAGAAGAGGGAAATATTCCAGCAGGTTTTCAAAATATTCAAGTTGTTGACTTACAGGACGCTGAACAACTAACTGCCCATTTGACACCTGCAGATATTTTGGTTATTAATGTGAGTGGCTGGGACGTAGATTACGTCTTGGATGCGGTGATGGATGCCATTGAAGTTCATCGGATTAAATTAGAGAAAATCATTTTTCGATCCGTAGCCGGAGTCAATGCCGAATATCCAATTAAAAATATTCAAACAGTGACGCACGATCAAGAAGAGTTTGTAAAACAGCAACAGTATGCGGGCAAACTAGTCGACGAATCAGAAATTCCGTATACTATTTTGCGTCCGACAAATGTTTTAGATTCAACTGATCTAAGTTATCGGCTTGTGGATGAAGGGACCACCATGGACAGTGCAAAAGATGTGGGTGCAAAAGCCGTCGCTAAGGTAATTTTAGAAACCGTCAAAAGTGATCAGTACAAAAATCAATCCATTGGAATTTGTGGCTGAAAAATGTGGTTAAATCAAGTATAATAAAAATAAAACGAACATACGTGCGTATTTTTTTGATAGGAGGTTCTTATGACTTTAAAATTTATTTTAGGTAAGGCCAGTCGTGATCAACGACAGGCGATGATTGATGAAGTTGGTCAAGTTTTGGAGGCCGATTCGGAATCACAAGTTTATTACATTGTGCCTAATCATATCAAGTTTCAATCTGAATTAACTGTTTTAAATGCTTTACGAAAAAAGCACAACGGAAACGAGGCCACCTATGCCCAAAATCAATTGCAGGTGTTCTCGTTTTCACGATTGGCTTGGTATTTTATGAAAAATGAACCAATCTATCAAGTGCCAAGATTATCCAAGGCTGGCATAGGAATGTTAATCGACAGAATTATTTTGGAACATCAAGATGAACTGACGGTTTTTAATGGTGAACAGACGCAAACTGGCTTTATTCAACAACTAGCTAGTCAATTTGATGAACTTCAAAAGGGACGGATTACTGCTGAGGATTTTGAAACTTTGACTCAAAAAGTTAATGCTGACGAAAATTCCACAATTGATTTAACGGCCAAAATGCACGATTTAGCAATTATCTATACAGCTTTTGAAGAAGAAATGTTGGGAAATTATGTCGATAGCAATACGCTCATGGAAGCTTTGTGTGAGTACTTAGCCGAGCAAGATTTAAGTCACATGGTGTTTTTATTTGACAGCTTTTCGTCGCTTACGGCTCAAGAAATGAAGTTAGTGAAAGTCCTCATTCAAAAATCAAAAGCAGTGATTTTTAGTTTGACCCTGGATCACGCTTACACGGATTCGAAACCTCAAGAAGAAGATCTTTTTTACGAGTCAGCAAAGACCTATTATCAGCTGTATCATTTTGCGCACGCAAACGCCATAAAAATCAAGACAGATAGTTTTGCAGATCAAACACGGGTGAGTGCTGACCTTGTTAAACTTGAAAACTTCTGGCTCCAGGCGTCTAACATGCAGGATTCTCAACCCGAGAGTTTAACGGATGAAAATAGTATTCAAATTAGGCATGCAGATAGTCGCCAAACTGAAATTGAACAGGTCGCACGGCAGATTAGACAAATGGTCGCAAACGATCCGCAGATTCATTATCATGATTTTCTTGTATTGGCGCGCCATTTAGATACTTATGAAACAGTTTTAACACCAGTTATGACGGAATATGAAATCCCCCATTTTACTGATTTGCAGATTTCAATGAAGGATCATCCGTTTGTAGCTTTAATTGAAGCTTTGTTTGCAGTAAAGTCTCATTATTATCGCTATCAAGATGTGATGCGCCTCTTGAAAACTGAATTACTTATTCCAAAAATTGATGATAAATTTATGGATATTCAAGCCTTTCGCCAAGCAAAGGATTTAACTGAGAACTTAGTTTTGAAGAACGGTTATGAAGGTGGCAAATGGCTGCAAAAAGATGACTGGCAATATATGCGGTTTAATCCCAGTGATTTTGGTATTCAGTCTGATCGTGACATTGCGATTACTAAACAAGTCAATAGTATTCGCAATTACATTCGGCAAACTCTGCCACCGTTTTTCAAAGCTTTGGATCAGGCAAAAACAGGTAAGGAAGCTGTCACTGTTCTCTATCAATTTTTGATTAACCAAGGCGTGACTGAGCAACTTAAAAAATGGCGTGACACAGCGGTTAATGCGGGTGATTTAGCGAAGGGTGCCCAACCAGAACAAACCTGGCAGACCTTTTGTGACATGTTAGATGAGTATGTAGCCATTCTTGGAGATCGCGAGTTTACTGTGGATAATTTTGTGGCATTATTGGAAGCTGGTTTTGAAGGTGCTTCCTATTCATTAATTCCATCCACATTAGATCAAGTTATGATTTCTGAAACAGGGATGGCCCAGATGAATGATCGTAAGTACACCTTTATTATCGGGGCTACAGATGCGGTGATGCCAGAGCAGTTTAATGATCAAGGAATCTTGTCGGATGATGACTGTGCAGCTCTAAAAGACGACTTGTCTGACGAACAATTTTTTACTGATAATACGAATGAACAAGCGCATTTTGAGCGATATTTGAATTACGTGGCGTTCCTGTCGGGATGCCAAACAGTAAGCTTCTCGTACGCGGATACCAATAGTGACGGTATCAAACAAAAATTATCTCCGTATGTACAAGAAATTCGTGATCATTTTAAAATTGAAGTTCAGCGGAGTTTTGATCGCCCTCGTTTAGATGAAGAATCAGTCAGTGAGTTTTTAGGCTCAAAACGAAGTACGTTAACTCACCTGCTACAGGTGAGCCGTGATAGTAAAGATATTCAAAAAATGATTCAACCTAAATGGCAGTATATTTATCGTGTCTTAACTACCGATTTGCAGTTACGTCACCTAACCAACCGCGTATTTCAAAGTCTGAATTATAAAAACGAACCCGTTAAACTTCAACCAGAAATTGTCAGTGATTTATACGGGGATACCATCAATACTTCAATTTCAAAGTTAGAGGAATTTTATCAAAATGAATACGCCTATTTCTTGAAATATGGCTTGAAACTGCAGGAAAGGGATGTATTTGAACTTTCTCCAGCAAGTACTGGTGAATATTTCCATATGGTCTTAGATCACTTCGTAAAGCTGATTAACCAGGAACAAGTGGATATTGCCAATCTGTCTGATTCTGAGATGGAAAACTTCTTAAATGCTGTGGTTAAAGATATCAGAGATGAACCCCAGTTTGAAATTTTAAAAAGTTCAAATCGCATGCATTATATTAACAATCAATTGAACCAAACAATCAAGCAAATGTTGAAAATCTTCGTATTGCAAAGTTCTAGTTCCAAGATGCGTCCAATTAAGACCGAAGTTCTGTTTGGTCAAGTTGGGTCAGAGACTGGCATAAAGTCCTTAGATTTTGATGTTTCACCTACTCAGAAGGTGCGGGTTCGAGGCAAGATTGACCGAATCGATGAACTTAAATTAACTTCAGAATCGGGTAAATCAAGACAATATTTTGGCATTGTCGATTATAAGTCTAGCCAACACGATTTCAATTTTCGGGATGCCTATTATGGTTTGGCAATGCAAATGTTGACCTATATTGATGCTTTGAAGAAAAATATTGCCTTAATTGATCAGCACGCAGTGGATCCATTGCTATCAGGGGCACTGTACATGCATTTACAAAATCCATCCGTTGATATTGCTAAGCTAAAGACAGCAGATCCCAAGGAAGTTCAAGAGGCGCTATTGAAGGACACCAAATACAAAGGCATTATTTTAAGTGATCCGGAATTATTAGATAATTTGGATACGCGATTAGATTCAGGATCCTCGTTAATTTATCCATTCAGCAAGACTAAGGGTGGTAAGTACGGCTCAAGGAGTAATCAAATTGTGACGAAAGAAGATCTTGAGCGTTTGATTAAGCATGCCGAGAAAAAGATTGTGGAAGCTAGTCGAAAAATTTTTGCTGGTGAGTTGAAGTTGAATCCTGCTCGGTGGACGGATCAACACACGGCATTACAGTATTCACCATATAAAGCGATTATGCAGTTTGATGAGATGCTTCCGGAAAACAATTATCATAAATTGGAAAATTACAAAGCAAAAGATGTTCTAGAAATGTTAAAGGAAGAAGATGACAAGCATGGGCAAAACTAATTTTACGGATGATCAACGACATGCGATTTATCATGATGGTCATAATGTGCTTGTCTCTGCTTCTGCGGGTTCAGGTAAAACGTCGGTATTAGTTCAACGTGTGATTGAGAAAATCCTGAATGGGACAGATGTCGACAAATTATTAGTTGTGACTTTTACTGAAGCGGCAGCTAAGGAAATGCATGATCGAATTCAAAAAGCGATCAATGATCAAATGCGCGTCAAAAAGGAACCTGCTCAACGACAGCATTTATTTTCCCAGCTCACAAAGCTAAATACAGCCAATATCAGTACAATCCATGCGTTTTGTATGTCAATTATCAAACGCTATTATTATGTGATTGATTTGGATCCCATTTTTCGATTGCTAACAGACGAAACAGAAGGAATTTTGCTTCGCGAAGAGGTTTGGGGTGACTTGCGCGAATCATTGTATGAAACAGATGGTGATATTTTTGCACAGTTAACCGCCAATTTTTCAAATGATCGTAGCGATGATGGTTTTACTGATTTGATGCTGAAACTATACGATTTTGCAAATGCAACCCCCGATCCGAGAACTTGGTTATCCACGCTTTCTCAACCATATCAGATTGATGGAGATCTCGATGATACTTCGTTTTATAAAGAACAAGTTGTTCCAGTTATTAAAGATGAGCTAACTAATAGTTTGGAAGAAGCTCACTCTTTACAAGAACTTATTCAAAATGGTTCAGAAGATCTTGAAAAGCTGCGCCCCATTATTGATGCTGATGTGAATCAAATGCAAGAAATTTTAGATAGTGGATTATCTGACTGGAATGATTTACGAGGGAAACTCCGTAGTTTAGATTTCAAGAGTATGAGCGGGGGTAAAAGAAACGATGAAGTGAAAGAATTTAAGGCACGTGTCAAAGAGGTGCGTGGGGATACAAACCATAAAAATGGGTACAAAATGCGGATTCAGGAACTGACGCAAAAGTATTTCAGTTTAGACAAGGACCAGATGACAAAGGTCATGAAGCAGTCTGAAGCACTGATTACAGAGTTAGCCAAAGTTACAAGTGCCTTTAGGGATGCCTACGCTAAAGAAAAACGGCATCGACAGATTCTTGATTTCAGTGATCTTGAGCATTTTGCAATGCAAATTTTGAATGGCCCGTCAGCAGAGTCAAAAAGTGCTCGTGCCGCTTATCAAAAACAATTCGAAGAAGTCATTGTGGATGAGTACCAAGATATTAATCCCATTCAAGAAGCTATTTTGACCAGTGTGACTACTGAAGACCCGGGTAACATGTTTATGGTGGGGGATGTCAAACAGTCCATTTATGCTTTCCGGTTGGCCGATCCGCATCTATTTATCAGCAAAGATCGAGCTTATCAATCAGATGATTTAACGGGAGAACGCATTATTTTGTCACAAAATTTCCGTTCGGTCAAAAACGTTGATGCATTCACTAATTTAATTTTTGAACAGTTAATGGATCGTAAGTTGGGTGAAATTGCTTATGATGATGACGCTAAACTGGTATATGGCGCAATATACTATCCAGAAAAAGATCATAAGGGAGAAGCAATTTCAAAGAGCACCGAAGTTCTTGTTTATGATGATGAGAAACAGACCAGCAGCCGGCCGAACGATGAGGTTGAAGCAGGTAGTTTTGAAATCGATGATAAATCACGAGGACAAGTTGCCATTGCGGGCCAACGAATTAAAGAGTTAATTGAAAATAAAACGGAAATTTACGATCGACAAATTAATGACTGTCGGAAATTAACTTATGGGGATATTGTTTTGTTAACGCCAACCAGAAAAAACAATTTAACTATCGTAGCGTTGTTTAAACAGATGGGGATCCCAGTTGTGGTAAATGATGCACAAAACTATTTTCAAACCACCGAAATTGCCATTATGATGGCATTGTTGAAGATTATTGATAACCCTTATCAAGATATTCCGTTAGCTGCCGTTTTGCGATCCCCAATTGTGGGTTTGAATGAAAACGAATTAGCTTTCTTACGAATTAATAATCGGACCGGAGACTATTTCCAGGCAGTTAAAGATTTTCAGAGTAATTTTAAGGATAACGAAACGAATGAATTTCAAAATCAGTTATTTGCAAAGGTAACACACTTTTTGGAACAGTTGACGCATTTTCAAGATATTGCAAATCAAAATCAATTAGCCACTTTGATTTGGACAATTTATGATGAAACTGGTTTCTTGGATTATGTGGGTGGCATGCCAGCTGGTCAGCAACGTCAAGCCAACTTAAATGCGCTATATGATCGCGCAAGAAGTTATGAACAAAGCAGTTTCAAAGGTCTATTTCAATTTGTTCGCTTCATTGAAAGGATGCAAAAGCAGAGCAAAGATTTGGCTGAGATTCCTGTGACTAGTGATGAGGCTGCTGTAAAGGTCATGACTATTCATGGGAGTAAGGGTCTTGAATTTCCAGTGGTATTTTTGATGGATGCGTCTCATCAATTTAATACAACTTCTATGAAGGACAGGTACATTCTGGATTCGAAAGCTGGAATTGGGATCACCTATCTTGACCCGAATACACGAATAAAAGTAGATACACCACAAAAACTATCGATTTTAGATCAGGTAAAACGGAATAGTTTGGCTGAAAACATGAGACAACTTTATGTGGCTTTAACCCGTGCCCAACAAAAACTCATCATTGTAGGCGCCTGTGACGCTCAAGAAAAAATCTTAAAGAAATGGCAAACAGCTTCACGCAGTAAAGAGATGTTACTGACAGAAGCCACACGATTAACCACTCATAATTTCTTAGACTGGATAGGAGAAGCCCTAATTCGCCATCCTAGTTTTGATCAAGGTAGCGAAGACCAAACCCAACTTGCTGAATTAAGCGGAGATACGACTAAGTTTGAAGTTCAGTTTAAGACAAAGACAGATCTGCAAGATGTTGCCATTATGCAGGCTGGAAAGCCCCAAAAAGATTGGTGGCAGAAATTTCAAACGGCTACGCAAAAATTAGATGTCAGTGATCTAAATACGTATCAAATTGATCAAGTTTTAAACTTGAAATATCCGCATCAGGTAGCGACTGAAACAACTGCATATCAATCTGTATCTGAAGTGAAGCGATTATTTGATGATCCGGATAGTTTGGAAATGACACAGTCCACTGTTGAACGCGATCGAAAGCTAAAAGTGCAGAATCGATATGTTTCAAATGAGCTAGCAACACCAAAATTTTTACAAACTACTGTCAAACCAAAACCAACTGAAATAGGAACGGCCACGCATTTAGTATTACAAGAAATTTCGTTAAAAACGAAGCCTACCGAGGATAGTGTTCGGGATCTGATTGCTAAACTGGTTACCAACAAAGTGTTAAGTCCAGAAGTTGCCAACTTAATTGAAGTTCAGAACATTTTACGATTCTTTGATTCTCAGTTGGGAAACCTATTACTGGCACATCCTGATCGGGTTCACCGAGAAGTACCATTCTCACTACTGATGCCAGCTAACCAATTATTTAGTGGTTTTAAGGACTTCTCGGATACAGAAGAAACGCAAATCCTGATTCACGGAATTATTGATGGTTATATTGTCATCGATAAGCGAGCAATTTTGTTTGACTATAAGACGGACTACGTTAAACCAGGAAGCACAAAAAATGGAGTTCAAAATATCATTAATCGTTATGCCGGCCAGGTTAATTTATACGCGGCAGCATTGACAGATATTTTAAAAATCCCAGTAGAAGAACGCTATTTGTATTTACTTTCAATTGGTGAACTCGTTGAAGTTCATTAAATAAATCACTTTATATAAAAAGTTGATAGGCCAGTCGTAACTCAGATGGATCGTGGTCCATTAATACTGTTCCGCGATAGTCAAAGCCACTTTTGGTTATTAAGTGTTGCATCAGTTTGTTATCGGGGTGAGTATCAATGCGGACCTGATGGTAGCCAAACTGACTTGAAAGCGTGAGTAATCCAGAGATCATCTTTTCAGATAAGTGTTGACCGCGAAAATCTGACGACATGGCAGTACGCTGAATAGCGGTGTATTTAGCATCCGCGGCACCTTGCCAAGCACCATCAGCGATCACATCGTAATTTGAATCATGATCGGGGAGTAAGGCTGCTGTTCCCGCGATTTGATTATCAATTATTAGCACATAGCCGATTTGATTTTTGACATCGGCTTCAAGTGCTTCTAAGTCTGGGTAGCCATCCTGCCACTGATCAATGCCTTGAGCTTTCAGAAATTCTTTAGCAGATGTAATAATTTTTGAAACAGTTGGTAAATCTTCAAGGGTTGTTTTGCGTAAATATGAAACCATCAATGAAGCCACTTCCTCAATGTTTTTTAAAAATCAATTTTAGCGCAATTTAACTACGCTGTCATTAAAATGATTAATATACGGTAAAAAAGCTTGTTTCTGTAAAACTGAAGTTCAGTTTTCTGGAGACAAGCTTTTTCGATGCAGGTAAATTTTACCTTTTGAGGGCTTTGCTTGTTTGATAGAAAAATGCAGCAAAAAAATAGCATTAGAAAATCAATCTGATTTCCTAATGCTATCCTTTTTAGCCTAGATATTATCTTTGTCATCAACGTGCTTGTTGATCTTTTTAGCTGCTTTATCTTTTACGTCAGCAGCCTTATCTTTAAGCTTACCTTTTTCTTTTTGTGTTTTACCTTCTAACTCTTTGGAATCATCGTGGGTCATTTTCCCAATAGTTCCTTTGGCTTTACCAGCGGCCTTATCTTTTAATGCGTCTAACTTATCATTAGCTTTTGACATTTTGAAAACCTCCTTATGGTTTATATAATTATTATCTTTGATTTTGGGGGAATCGTCAATGTGTTTGCTTATGAATGGAATAATGTTGGAGTGTAAATAGTTGAAACTCAAACTGTAAGTATTATAATTACAATTGAAATCAAGAAAGGGGTTTTCTAAATGAGTAAAATTATTATTTTGGGGGCAGCTGGACACATTGCACGCCTGGCCGCAAAGCAATTAATTAAAGAAACAGATGATCAATTAAAGTTGTTTGTCCGCCATCCTAAGAAGTTGACCGATGTTGATAAGAATCGTGAAACGGTAGTTGTTGGTGATGTAAATAATGAATCAGAATTAGCAGCTGCATTAAAAGGACAAGATTTGGTGTATGCCAACTTAGGTCCGGATGATACGGATAAAATGATTCCTCATATTGTGAATGCCATGCATGAAGCTGGCTTGAAACGGTTGATCTGGATTTCAACTTTAGGTGTGTTCGATGAGGTTCCTGGTAAGTTTGGTGATTGGAATAAACAAATGCTCAATCCGAGTGGTTATCTTCCAACTCAATCCAAGGCAGCTAGTGAAATTGAAGCTTCCGACTTGGATTACACGATTATTCGTCCCAACTGGTTAACAAATAAGGATGAAGTGGATTATGAAGTGACGGGCCGCCATGATGAGATGAAGGGGACTGAAGTTTCGCGTAAGTCAGTAGCAGATTATGTGGTCAAACTTGTTCAGAATCCCAAAAAAGATGTTCGGACATCTACAGGGTTAAACAAACCAAATACAGATGGTGATAAACCAAGTTTTTATTAGAGTTTATAAAAAATGATCAATTGAAAGTCGGGTAAAATTCCGAATCAATTGATCATTTTTTTAACTATTAAATTATTTTTGACTTAAAATCATGGGTTGCTGAATCATATTCGTGTTTATAAAGTAAGTTTTCGTGTTTTTCGAAAAAGACGTTACTGTATTGGGGATCAAGATAGAAAAATGAGCTATCTTCACCGTTTTTAAACAAAATACCGGCCTCAGGATCCGTGACTTCTGTCAATGAGGCAGTGGGAGTTGCTAGATGAGAAGCGATATATTTTTTAATCAATCGATAGTTCATGGTTAGTTTTCCTCGTTTGAAATTGTATTAGTCGTCGTTGTTTCATCAGTGTTGAGAATGTATTTACTCAAAATATCTGACGAAATTCCGGGCGTCTTTTTGATGATAAATTGCGCCACTTGTGAATCTGAAAGCTGGGCTTGATAAGTGTCGTTGGGCAGAAATTGGCTCACAATTAATAGAATAAAAATGACAAAATAAGCAATCACAAGGCTAATAAGGCCACCTGCCAGTCCGTTGACTTGTTTAATGACCGGAATCCACGTGATTAAACGGGACCAGCGTGCGATCAGACGCACTAATAGCCAGCCAATGGCCATGAGAATGAAAAATGAAACGGAGCTCATCATGGCAGTGCTGCTGGTGGAGCTTTGGTCACTGCTAAAAGTTGTGGATAGGAACTCGGCAACTGGCGTACAAAGGACTTTGGCAAAGATAAAGACGGCAAAATAACCGATTGTATACAGAAGCTCGATAACAAATCCTTTATGGAGCCCACTGATGAATTTCCATAATAATATAGCAAGAATGATAATCGAGAGAAGCATCACGCAACCTCCTTTAAAATGAATACTCTGAATTTACCATATTTCACAAAGAATTGCTTGTGGGTAGTGGAAACTTAATACAATTTAAATGAGTGTGGCAAGGATGTGGGAGATTGCTGGGAATGAAAAATCAGTATCCATAGAAGCTGTAATGGATACCGATTTACATATATTGTATCAGTCTTTTCGAGTGCTTCCTATAGTTTTGAGTGTACCATCTTTTATGGGTTCAGATGAGCATTCTAAGGCAGATTCAGCTTGTTTTTCATATGGGGAATTGTATGTAACTGTGAAGGTAAAGACACGTAAGGGTTGATTTTTATTTTTGCTGTTACTGCTTGTCAAAAAACAGCAAAACGTGTACCATTGTTTTGTAAACAAAAAAGAACTAGGGATGTTCCTCCCCAGTCCGTGTGGTCAGTATATGCTTGCAACTTGTAAAATAACTTGTTAGCGCTGATTGTTAATAGATTGCTTTATCTTAAACCGTTGCCTCCAAGCAAAGCGGTTTTTTATTTTGTCTACAAAACCTTACATACCATAAGTGTTAAACACAACACGATAATAATAATTGTACCTAAAACACCAAACTGTACACGTTCTGAAAGACCATGCATAGCATTAATAGTTTCAGGGAACCATCTAAATTTTGGTAACACTGGATAGACGCTGTCCCCAGTACTCCACATAATTAAATGTCAAAACAAAAAGTTTTTGCATTGGCATCGCCTCCGTTTTTAAATTTCAGCGCTACCATGCAATTTCACAAATACACTTATCACAATAATAAGGATAGCACAAAAAAAGTTAAAATAAGGTCTTGAAATTAAGTGGTAAATGGTATTGGTTTTTAAGATTAATGTTATTGACTGTCACCACAAAAAAATTGTTATCCAAAATGGATAACAGTTATTCCCGACCGCAAGGGCTTATTAAATTATCTTAAGTTATTTCGTGAATGTCCTTTGATGATTAAAAAACAATACAAAACTAAATAAAAAGACTGATACAGCAGGCATTTAAGCCACATGTCTGTATCAGTATTTTCCTATCAATGGACCCTAACGGATTTGAACCGTCGACCTCTTGCATGCGAAGCAAGCGCTCTCCCAGCTGAGCTAAGGGCCCAAAAAGCTTACTTAATTAGTATACCGCAAAATTAGTGAAGAGAGAATTCAAAATTTAATTGAAATTTTGGAAATGTTTTTGCTTTATGAAAATCATTGAATTATGATTCTTAATCAACTATTGAATTATAAGTATCAATAAAATTAATGTATTTAGCTGACGCGCCCGTGCAAATGCACAAAATTACCACCAATTCAAAACGATTTTCACATTTTCATCATCAAACTAAGATATAATAAAGAAGAAAAGGGTTTCACTAATTGAAACTATTCAAATGGTGAAGCGACCACTTTAATATAAAAAGATTGATTGGAGATGATGACGTGCATACAAAAAAAGCTTTAAAAATCGCCGGCATATCGTTGATTGGTGTGGCAGCCAGCCTAGGCATTAGCAGTTTAGTGAGTTATCAGATGGGAATTATCAATTCTGATGCGCATAAACGACGCGCAATTCGGAATGCTCGCAGTAAAGACAACACGCCAGACACATATAATTGGTATAAGCAACTGATTAAGCAGACGTGGTTTATTCGTGCGGAAGATGGCATTCATTTAGTGGCCGCCTATATTTCAAACAATAGTGATAAAACAGTCATTCTCGCGCATGGGTACCATCATGCCCATGAACAAATGATTCCGTATGCTAAATTATTTATGGATTTGGGCTACAATGTTTTGATGCCAGACGCTCGGGGCCACGGAGTAAGTGACGGAAATATTGTCGGTTTTGGCTGGCTAGATCGACGTGACTACATTAAATGGATTGAAGAAATCAATTCGCGTAGCAAAACACCTCAACAAATTGTTTTATTTGGGATCAGCATGGGAGCTGCAACTGTATTGGCCACAGCAGGTGAACCTGATTTACCTGACAATGTAAAAGCTGTAGTGGAAGATAGTGGCTTCAGTTCGGCCCAGAAAGAATTTAGTTATCGTTTAGGGCATCATTTTTATTTACCCCCATTTATTAGCACGTTTGTGAGTTTAATGACGCGAGTTACTGGCGGTTATTCCTTAAAAGAAGCCGATATTGCGCATCAAGCGTCAAATATTACCATCCCAGTTTTGATGATTCACGGGGATGCCGACCGTTACGTGCCGGTTGAAATGATGGCAGAAATTAAAGCATCACTGGCAAAACAATTGCCTAAGGAAAGTCATGAAGTTCCGGGCGCAGATCACGTGGAATCACGCTTAACAGATCCGCAAAAATATCAACAGACCATTGCCCATTTCTTGAAGCAGTGGATAAAAGAGGCTTAATCAATGAAGGATTGCATCCACGAAATATTAGGGTGCAATCCTTTACTGTTTTTTCATGTTTAACTTTTATAAAAAATCAGTTAAGGTCGCAATAGGGCTGGTTTATGTGTGAATTCATATGTTAAACTAATTCGTAATGATTACAAGTTAAGTGTGGTGAATTCAAATGACAGAAATACGACCGAGTTTTTTGATGGTGGTAAATGTCTTTGCGGGAGCAGGGAAAGCTAAGCATATCTGGCAAAAAATTGAAGTTCAATTGAAGGAAGAAAAGGTTGATTATCGGGTAATGATGACCAACCATCCTGGACATGGCGTCCAATTGGCGACTGATTTTGCCCTCCGTCATAAGTATGATGCAAAATGGGTCGTTGTGGCTGTTGGCGGCGATGGAACTTTACATGAAGTTTTAAACGGATTGCATCGTGGTGGGGGCGATCAAATTCCATTAGGTTATATTCCGGCTGGATCTGGAAATGATTTTGCCCGCGGAATCAATTTGCCAACTCAACCGTTAGTGGCGTTGCAAAAACTTCTTGAAGTTCAGCATGCGACTAGCTTAGATGTGGGCGCCTATCAAAATCGATTGGATTCACACGCCACTCTGTTTACAAATAACGTGGGAATTGGGTTTGATGCTTCGGTGGTTCATGCTGCCAATGCTGGTCAAAAAGACCATTTGCGTAAATATCATTTGGAGTCCGGCGCATACGTCTCTTCTTTAATTAAAACCTTTTTCAAACAAAAATCCTTTGGTTTATCTGTAAAAACGGAACAGGATCAGCACCGGTTTAATCGTGCGTTTTTGGTCACGACCACCAATATTAAATATTTTGGTGGTGGGGTTCCGATTATGCCAATTGCTGATTTACATGATGGTAAATTGGACTTAATTGTTGTGGAACAAATTGGCGTGTTACGCTTTGTAAAGCTATTCGGTGAAATGCTGACTACTGGTAATCACCTTAAGTCATCTGCTGTTCACCATTTTCGTTCGCAACGATTACATATTCAAACTGATTTACCTGAAAACGGTCAGGTAAATGGTGAAAATATTCAAAAGCAAAAATTTGATCTGAATTTTTGGGTAACTCAGCGACCATTTTGGATTAGTTAAACATTTACAAGTAATGACTAGCGCGTTTAGACAATCGTTGTCTAGACGCGTTTTATGTACACACGTAGAGCTTTCTTTTGCCCTCATAAAATAGTAGAATGAGCGATGTTGCCTATTAAGTAGGGTGGCAACCTAATTTAAATGTAAATGGGGGATTTAAATGAATGCAGCAACCATTTTTGTTCACGGTTTTAATGGTGGCGTGGGCTCAACAAGTCATATGATTTCAGCGGCTCAACATGCAGGTTGGGCCAAACAAATCATGACGGCAACCATTACGCGTTATGGTCGAATCTCTATTACCGGTTCTGAAAAAATGAATGTTAAAAATCCAATTATCCAAGTTTTGTTTGAAAATAATCGTGCCCCAGAGTTTGTTCAAATCAATTGGTTACATAGTTTGTTGATCCTCCTAAAACGAGAGTTCAATGTGATGGAATATAACGGTGTTGGTCACTCTTTAGGTAGCAACGATCTTGTCAATGAAGCGTTAATGTATGGGGATGATTTGCGGGTGCCTAAACTAAAAAAGTTGGTGACCATAGCTGGACCCTTTAATGGGCTTCGTGGTTTCTTGCATGCCAAATCGGTTCCTGCGTTATTAAAGATGGATCATCGTCCCTCGCATCAAACCAGACATTTTAAACGAATGTTGCAGTATCGTGATCATTTTCCAAAGGACGTTCAATTATTCAACGTTGTGGGCAAAGTCGATGGCTACTTGGATAACGATTGTTTCGTGTCAGTGAACTCTGCTCGATCTGTTAAATACTTGTTACACGGAGTTTTAAAGGATTATCGAGAACTCTTAATTACAGGCGAAGAAGGATATCATTGCAGTTTAAATCATAATCCAATGGTTTTTAATGCTCTAAATGAGTTTTTATGGGATGATTATGTGACATTGCCTAATATGCAAACCCGTAATGTGCCAATCAGTGCTTCTGAATTAAATGAAACTAACGCACTAGCTTCGAATGTGGGATAAACCTGCACAAGGGCTATTTTTTTAAGATTTAATTTAGTTTGCTGATTTGAGCCAAATTATATGCTTTTTTAATGAATGGCGTTCAGAATGGAAGATGTGATTAAGTCTATATAGGAGGCAAATAATGGTAGAAAAAGTAAAAATTGGTAAAACAGATGTGTTGGGAACACCACTTGGCTTAGGAACCAATGCGGTTGGTGGACATAATTTATTCCCTAATTTAAATGACGCTGAGGGAGTTAAAATTGTTAAAACGGCTTTGAATAACGGAATCAACTTTCTAGACACAGCCTATGCCTATGGATTCGGCCGTTCGGAAGAGTTAATTGGTCAGGCAATTCAGGGCTATGATCGTAAAAAAATTGTGATTGCAACCAAGGCCGCACAAACGCCAGGACATCCCGATCAACTAGATAATTCACCTGAGTTTTTAAAACAGGCTGTCGAAGATGTCCTTAAACGTTTGAAAACAAGTTACATTGATATTTTCTATATTCATTTTCCAGATGGTAAAACACCGTTAAACGAAGCAGTTAAAGCCTTAGATGAAAAACGACAAGAGGGTAAAATTAAAGCGATTGGGATTTCAAATGTGAGCCTTGATCAGGTTAAAGAAGCCAATAAAGACGGGTTAGTTGATATTGTGGAAAATCAATATAGCTTGATTCATCGGGATGCAGAAAAAGAATTGATGCCTTATTTGAAAGCTAATAACATTTCGTTTGTACCGTTTTTCCCATTGGCATCTGGTTTATTAACTGGAAAGTATTCCAGCGTAGTTTCATTTGCTTCGGATGACATTCGGCATAGTAACCCGGATTTTCGTGGTGAGCGTTTTGCCAAAATTATCAAACAGGTTCAAAAAGTACAACCGATTGCTGATAAATATCAGGCAACCATTGCCCAAATTGCGTTAGCATGGTATATTAAAAATCCAGACGTCACAGTGGTTATTCCGGGCGCCAAACAGGCTAAACAGGTTGAGGCAAACGCAGGTGCGCAAAAAGTTACCCTATCCAAAGAAGAATATGATACAATTAACTCATTGTTCAAAGACTTATAAAAAGTAAGTGTTTGACAACTAAAGTTTAAATTTACGGGAGGAATTATTATGGATGCACAAGAACAACAATTAACGGATCAAGAAATCCTTGATGCGATTAAAACTGGTAAGAAGATGCTATTTTTTACGGCTGGATGGTGCCCTGACTGTGCATTCATTAAGCCAGTAATGCCTGAAATTGAAGCTGAATACGATCAGTACGATTGGATTACAGTAGATCGCGATGCTAATATCAAGATTGCGCAAAAATTCGGCGTTATGGGAATTCCAAGTTTCATCGCCTTAGACAATGGTGAAGAACTCGGCCGTTTTGTTAACGGTGACCGCAAAACTCGTCAAGAAGTCGAAGCGTTTGTGGATAGCATCGGCAAATAAATAATCAAATCATTAAAGTGTAAACAGGATCGACTGTATAATTAATACAGAGGATCCTGTTTTTTAATATTAAAATTTAGGGGAGGTAAGGCTTTAAATGAATGTGACAACACAGCTTGACTTAATTTTGCGGGTATTAATTGCTGGCGCATGTGGTTTTGCGATTGGCTATGAACGTGATGCACGTGCCAAAACTGCTGGGTTACGAACCCACATCATTATTGCTGTGGGTGCAGCGTTGATGATGATCGTGTCAAAGTATGGTTTCATGGATGTCCTTGGTAACAAAGGATTTGAATTGGATCCTTCACGAATTGCTGCACAGATCGTGAGTGGAATTGGGTTTATTGGTGCCGGGACAATCATCGTGAAACATGAAGATGTGAACGGCTTGACAACGGCCACTGGCTTATGGACGACAGCTGGAATTGGCATGGCAATTGGAGCGCGAATGTACGTTGTGGGAATCATTTCTGCTTTATTAGTGCTAGGGACACAAGTGATGTTACATCGAAACTTGAGCTGGCTTCGATTGCCAAATACCAACGAGATAAGATTACAGGTGAAACCCGGTGATCATCATATCTCCATCATTCAAAAGCGACTTCAGGCCGAAGATGTTGAAGTCACAAGTATGCATGTACGAAGAACGGATGAAGTTACAGTTGTTCATTTAGCAGTTCAATCTGAAGGACCGACTGATATGGAGAAACTAACCGCGGTATTGGAAACAATGCCTCAAGTTGTGGATATTGAAATTTATTAATTGCATTTGAAGGACCAACTATTTCCACAAAAATTCTGCAACCAACTTATCAACGTTTGGATTTTCATGGAGGGCACTGTGCTGAGCCACGAAACGATTGCCTGAAATGGTGACGTGGCGATAACTGGCAACGTGATCGGTTACAACGGCTGCCAACGCTTTGTTGCTTTTAAGTGGGACGGCAGTATCAGAGTCCGTGTGGTTCAAATTGCCACCAATATTCAATATCTGGAGGTTTTTAGGAAGATTATCAGCAGCAGTTGCTAAACTATTGGTTGGGGTGATATAGCCAAACGGAGTACCAATGGCGACAAACTTTTTGATGGTGGGATATTGACTAGTTTGAACTTGTTTATTTTCCAAATAAGCTAACACCACGCTACCACCCATTGAATGAGCGATGAAGTCTACATTTTTGATGTGATAAACAGTTTTTAGTTCCTTCATGAAGGCCGGTAAAGTTTGCATCTGTTTTTGAGGATTTGTGTCGTCAGTAAAAGTCAGCTGAATTAATGGATTTTGTGTTAAGGAACCGACTTTTTTAAAATGCGCTTGGCCGTTAGAATCAATATTGACCTGTAGAGCAGCGTGCGCCAGATTTTTGCGATTAAGGCGCCGAATCATCCCATTAAAAGTGTGTTGGCCACCCTTATATCCTGGAATTAAGATAGTGGCCGTGTCTGATTGGGAAACGTTCACGTGATTTAAAGGTGCCTCACGATGATTAATGTAAAAAAGACAGCCGGCAAAAACAGCGACAAGTAAAATGAAAACGCGAATTAAGATTTTTTTCATGTTAACGACCTTTCAAGGGCTTTTAGTTCAACATACCACGCGAAAATGTTAGTGTGAATTTATAGAATTGAAACGTTACGTATATTTAATTAAACGGAGGTAATTTCATGAAAGTATTTGTAATTGGGGCCCATGGACAAATTGGAAAACTATTGGTAGCACAGTTGCTTGATCGGGGAGATGAAGTTGTGGCTGGTATTCGAGATGCCAAACAACGTGACTTTTTTGAAGATCAAGGGGCAGCAACTCAGTTGTTCGATATAACAGAACAACCTGATGAAATGGCAAAAGTGTTAGCTGGTGTGGATGCAGTCGTTTTTAGCGCTGGATCTGGTGGTAAAACCGGTGATGATCAAACACTACTTATTGACCTAGATGGTGCGGTTAAGAGTATGGAAGCCACACAAAAGGCGGGAATCAAACGATTTGTGATTGTGAGTGCGATGAATGCTGAAGATCGGACTCGTTGGACAGCTATTCAGCCTTATTATGTGGCTAAGCATTATGCCGATCTTTATCTTAAAGATGAAACTAGTTTGGATTACACAATCATCAAACCGGGAGTATTAACAAATGATGCCGGTAAAGGTGGTCTCATTTTAGACCAAACAAAGGGCAAAATTGCCCGTGAAGATGTTGCCGAAACAATTGTCAGTGCCTTGCATAATGACAACACAATCAAAAAAGAATTTGCAATTAGTGAAGGGGAAACACCAATTAATGAAGCGGTAAAACAGGTATAACATACTGGTATGTAACAGACTAGCAAATATTAAGAAACATGTTCCAAACGAGGTACAACAACCTTATTTGGAACATGTTTTCTATTTGAGAAACACGGTATACACGGGGGTTTGTTAAGTTTATAATGGGTTTGTTGAAAGCGCTTCATTTTAGATAATCTTTGGCCGAAGATTTATTGATTATTATTTATTTTATTGGTTTTTGTCGTAAGCAATTATTATTTGAGGTGATTTTATGAATGATTGGATTAACAACAAACTTTTGCCCCCAATTATGAAGTTTGTTAATACCAAAGCGGTCACAGCCTTAAAGAATGGTATGTTAGTCAGTTTGCCATTTATTATGGTTGGGTCAGTATTTCTACTTTTAAGCTCATTTCCATTACCCGCTGTAGCTAACTGGATGAATGCAACAGGGCTGACGCCGTACTGGACGCAAGCTTATAATGCTTCATTCGGTGTTTTAGCAATTTTTGCCGTAGTCGGAATTGCATACAACTGGGTAAAAGATGATGGCTTTGAACCACTACCAGCAGGGATGACTGCACTGGTAAGCTTTTTCTTAATTATGCGTCCCACAACTGCTGTTATGAATGGTACTAAAACTGTTATTTCAGCTGCTCAAGCGCCTACAATGTTAGGTGGATTTATCGATCGTACTTGGCTTGGCGGTCAAGGAATGATCGCTGCTATTATTATTGGATTGTTAACTGGCTGGATTTATTCAATGTTTCTTCGACACAATGTGACTATTAAGTTGCCTGATCAAGTTCCACCAGCAGTGTCCGATTCTTTTGTAGCTTTAATTCCAGCCTTTGTAATTGTTACTGGTTGGCTTCTAGTTTATATCTTATTTGATGCCACGGCTCATACAACAATGACTCAATGGATTTATCAAGTAGTACAAACGCCATTACAAGGGATGACAGATTCATTTGGTGGTGTAGTAGTTATTGCACTTTTGATTCCTTTCTTCTGGTTCTTCGGAGTGCATGGCGCAGTTATCGTTGGTGGAATAATGGGTCCCATTTTGCAAGCCAATGCTTTACAAAATGCCGCAATTTTTCATGCAAATCATGGTATTGTTAATGCCGCAAATGGTGGTCATATCTTTATTCAATCATTATTGGATCAGTTTGGTACGGTTACTGGATCAGGCATGACCATTGGCTTGGTCGCATTTATGGCTTTCTTTGCAAAATCGGCACAGATGAAGAGTATCGGAAGATTGTCATTTGTTCCAGGGCTATTTAATATTAACGAACCTGTCCTTTTCGGTGTTCCAGTTGTCATGAATCCACTATTGGTTATTCCATTTATGTTAATGCCTCTTATTTCAATGGGCTCAACATATTTGCTAATTAAAGTTGGCTTTTTACCATATTTGAATGGAGTATATATTCCATGGACAACCCCGCCAATTATTTCCGGATTGTTAGTCGGTGGCTGGAAGATGATGATTTGGCAAGCAATTGTGTTAGTACTTTCGTTCTTCGTTTACTGGCCTTTTGCTCACAAACAAGATCAAATCTTGTATGGTCAAGAACAGGCTGCTGTAGATTCAGAAGTTCATACTAAAGAAGCTGAAGCTGCTGCAACTACAGAACATGCAACAGACTAATTAGTTAAACTTAAAAGTCTATTTATGGCGATGAAAATCAAAGTGAATAGACTTTTTTATGAAAGTGAATGTAAACAAACAATTTTTAGTAAAACGTTTTCAAAGTGAGTTATACTTGAATTGTACGTTATTACAAAATGAGAGGAGTTCATAAAACATGAGTAAATTAAAGGATGGTTTTCTATGGGGCGGTGCAGTTGCCGCTCATCAACTTGAAGGTGGTTGGCAAGAAGGCGGCAAGGGTGTTAGTGTCGCAGATGTGATGACAGCGGGCGCCAATGGTGTTCCACGTGAAATCACGGACGGTGTTTTGCCAGGGAAAAACTATCCTAATCATGAAGGCATTGATTTTTACCATCGCTACAAAGAAGATGTGAAGCTTTTTGCTGAAATGGGCTTCAAATGTTTCCGAACCTCCATTGCTTGGACCAGAATTTTTCCAAATGGTGATGAAGATAAGCCTAACGAAGCAGGACTGAGATTTTATGATGATTTATTTGATGAATGTCATAAATATGGCATTGAACCAGTTATCACATTGGCCCATTTTGAGATGCCATATCATCTCATTAAAGAATACGGTGGTTTTGCCAATCGTAAGGTGATTGATTTCTACACGAATTTTGCGGAAGTCTGCTTTAAGCGTTACAAGAACAAAGTTAAATATTGGATGACATTTAATGAAATCGATAATCAAAGCGATTTTAACAGTGAATTTGCGGTAGCAACAAATTCTGGAATTCTATTTAATAACGTGAAGAAGGAAGACCGCGAAGCAACAATGTACCAAGCAGCTCACTATGAATTGGTGGCTAGCGCTAAAGCTGTTAAGTTGGGTCATGAAATTAATCCCGATTTCGAAATTGGGTGCATGATTAATATGACGCCAATTTATCCACTGAATGCGGATCCTAAGAATATTATGTTAGCAGAGCGCATGATGCAACGCCGCTATTGGTTCTCAGATGTGCATGCAAATGGGGTTTATCCAAATAACGTGGAGACTTATTTGCAACGTAAAGGTTATCGTCAAGATATTACTGATGAGGATCGCGAAATTTTGAAACAGGGTACTGTGGATTATATCGGTTTAAGTTACTACAATTCGATGACTGTGAAGGCAGATGGCATTGATTTAGATGGCGATATTAACCCAGAGGAACCTGTGACAAAGAATACAACATTGGAAACTAGTGAATGGGACTGGCCAATTGATCCAGTGGGACTGCGTTATTCATTGAATTGGTTGACGGATCGGTATCATTTGCCATTGTTTATTGTTGAAAATGGTTTGGGTGCGCGTGATAAGGTTGAGGATGACGGCAGTATTCACGATCCATATCGAGTGGACTACTTGCGTGCGCATATTGCTGAGATGGAAAAAGCGGTAGAGCTGGATGGTGTGGATCTGATGGGTTATACGCCATGGGGTTGTATTGATTTGGTTTCGGCAGGAACGGGCCAAATGTCTAAGCGTTATGGCTTTATCTATGTGGATAAGGATGATGATGGTAAGGGAACGTTGAATCGTTCGAAGAAGGACTCATTTGACTGGTATAAGAAAGTGATTGCTAGTAATGGGGAAGATCTGAGATAGAGTGTTCAAGAGAGCGGTAACTTCTGAGCATTAGCATAGATAGTCGAATGATTCGGGTTAGGAATCGTTTGACTATCGTAGCTAAGCGGAGGAAGTTGCTCTCTTTAACACGTTTCAGATATAAAAGTTCAAAGTAATCAAAATACGAACTTAAGCAGTCGAAAATAGCATCTCGGATCCACAAAATCATTTTAAGTACTAAATCACAAGATCGTTTAAAAAGGGATCTGAACTATAAACGGGCGATCATCTGATTGTTTTGGCTCGATCCTTTTTCATACATAAAAAATAATACGAGGGAGTTAGGAAAATGAAATATTATATTGGTTTAGACATTGGTGGGACAACCATTAAATGTGGATTAGTGGATGAAACAGGTAAAATTATTGAAAAAGATAGTGTCAAAACGAGTATTAAAGGTGAAGAGATTCTTCAAAACATCGAAACGATTGTGAGTCAGTTTAAATCTGAAAAGCCAATTACGGCCATCGGGGTGAGTGCACCAGGGATTGTTCAAAAAGATGGATTCATGACAACAGGAGGCGCAATTAAGGATTTCTTTGGAATTAATTTGAAAGAGGAAATCGAAAAACGTACGGATATCAAAACGACGGTGGAAAACGATGCGAACGCTGCGGCATTTGCGGAGCAGTGGAAAGGTAATGCGATTGGATTTCACAATTACTATTGCATGGTTGTCGGTACCGGTATTGGCGGTGGTCTAATTATTAACGATCAGATCTATCGCGGCGGCCACGGTATGGCTGGCGAACTAGGAATGATGTCGGTTATGAATGTGGATAATGATCAGCACCTAGAATTGAATAGTTTGAGTTTTACCGGAGCGACGGTGTTTGGCCTCTTGAACTACTATAATCATCATAGCGATAAGCCAGAGGTTACCGATGCTCGTGTAATTTATGAGCTGGCTGATAAAAAAGATAAACTTGCTTTAGAAAGTTTAGACTTCTTCTACACAGCGCTAGCGAAAGGAATTATTAACCTAATGGTGGCTTTGGATCCAGAAATTGTACTAATTGGTGGTGGTATTTCTGCTAATTCACAATTTATGGAAGGTCTCCAAGCGAAGATTGCAGATTTGAAATCTCGGAATAGCGATGTACGTGATTTGACCTTTGCGGAAGTGAAACCGGCCAAATTACGAAATGATGCTGGCATCATCGGTGCCGTTTACCGTGCAATTCAGGCCAATTAACAAAACGCCTATTACATGTATGAGATAAAGAGCTTGAAGCAACTTAAATTCGTGCTTTTAATGGCTGTTTTGGTCACCGTTACCCCCTAGAAAACTGATAATTGTGTTAAAATGTATGTGTAAACATGACAAGGGGGCCCGATCGAATGAAATTGGATTTTTCAGTTGCGGTACACAGTTTATTTTACTTGGAAGCAAACAGCCCTCGTAAGATTGCTAGCCGAGAATTGGCCGCTTCTTTAGATCTGAATGCGGTGGTTATTCGCAATATTCTATCAGTCCTCCATAAAAGAGGTTATATTGAGGGAACAGTAGGGAAAAACGGTGGCTATCAGCTGAAAAAAGCGTTAGCAGATATTAACGTTGGTGAGTTATATGATGTCACAATTCCACCGACTTTAAGCTATGCCCGTTTTATTACCGGCAGATCTGAAGGAATTAACAAAACAGATCAAATTTCTAGTAACATGTCAGAAACGTTGACGGATCTGTTTACGTTAGCAGATGACCAGTATCGTGCATTTTATCATCGTTTCACGTTAGCAGATTTAAAACAAGATTTGTATCATCATGGCTATTTTAAAAAACTAGTCAAAATAAACGATAAGTGAGATGAGTTTTTCTATGGATTATTATGATCAACATGTACATACAGATTTTTCATTTGATTCAGATGAAAAAATGGCGGCGTACTTGAAACTTGCAGGAGATAATTTTGTCAGCACAGAACATCTAGATTTTAAGGATCCTGATGACAAAGATGGTGATGACTTATTTGACTATGATGCTTATTCACGCGAGATTCACCGTTTGGAAGAAGACACGGGCAAACACATTTTTAAAGGTGTGGAAATTGGCTATTTTGCTGGACGCGAAAAGGATATCAAATCGTATTTGAAAAAACATGACTTTGATATTAAGCTTTTGAGTTTCCATCGGGGACCTGATTATGATTTTGATGACAGCATGGTTTCGCAGATGGATCCATTGAAGGTTGCTGACCAGTATTATCGTTTGATGTGGAAAGGAATTAATGCGTTCCATGATGCTGATGTCTTAGCTCATTTTGACTATGGTGTACGCCAACTTAATTTAACTTCAGGAATGTTTGAAACAAAGGCCGGAGTGTTGTTGGCTAACATTTTAAAACTCGCTGTACGTTATAATATGGCCTTTGAGTTGAACACCACTAGCATGTATAAGTACCATAACATCGGTTTATATGACTATGCCCTTGAAATTTATAAACAACTTGGTGGCAAACGGTTTACTATTGGCTCCGATGCGCATGATACTACGCAGTATATGCGGAATTACGAAAATGCAGTTGATATGCTGAAGGCTCATGACATTCATCACGTCAATGTCTATCGTAAGAATGTCATGATTATTGTGCCTTTGGATGATGTGGATGAAGGTATTAAGTACTAAAATTAAATGTTTTTTTAAATAAATAAGGGACGGAAAATCTAATTTTGATTTTCTGTCCCTTATTTATCGATTTTTGTGTTTTGGTGAGTTTTTTACGACAAAATGAGGAATGTAACATTTTACCTTCTTCATGTAACGTTTTGCCTTCTTATATTTTTATCACCTTTCTCTTAAGTTTGTGAGAGAAAGGTGTTTTTTTAATGAAAAGAATATTTTTAGGATTTTTGGTAATGTTTGAGTTGATGGGGGTTAATAATGTGTCAGCAAGTTCTATTTATAAAGTAGCCCATACAACTAGAGGATCTTGGCATGCCAGTTATGAGGTTGTTGTAAGTCATAGTCAAATTAAATCGGTGAAAAAGGTGAAATATCGTGCCATTTATTGACATAGGAGCACTTGAAGAAAAGCTACGTAAATTGCGTGATGCTGGTAAAACCATTTTAATTGCTAGCCATGATCGAATGGTGATTCAGAGCGTGGCCGATCATGTTTATCATGTGAATGAAGGTGAAGTCACTGCGTAAAATTAAAGTAAGAATGTGTAAATAACTAGTAAGATTTACGGAAGAGCAGTTAAATGTGGGTCCATTATTTTTGTGTTGTGCGCTGCCATAATAGAAATCTACTGCCCTTTAGTATTGTGGCTGCTGCATAATTAAGGTTTGGAACAATTTTTGTTGTGCTCTTAAAAAATGGTGATATTATTGTTATACTGGATAACGTACAAAAACAAGAATAGGGAGATCTAGAAAATGAATGTCGATGCTTTAGTTAAAAAGTACCCAGAAGTAAAAACCATGCAAGATTTGAAGCCATTTTTCTGGCGAAATCCAGATTACGGTAAAGAGGCCAAACTCTCAATCGGAATCGAAGATATTTTTGATGCCGAAGCACGATTCCATCGTTTTGCACCTTACTTTGAAGTCGCTTTTCCAGAAACAGTTGCCACTCATGGTATTCTTGAATCTCCATTAGTTGATCTTCCTGACATGAAAGCCCGTTTAAATAAAACTTTTGCTCACAAAATTGAAGGCGGCTTGTACTTAAAAGCTGATAATTACTTGCCAATCTCTGGCTCCATTAAGTCACGGGGCGGCATTTATGAAGTATTGAAGTTTGCTGAAAAGATTGCTGTTCGCGAAGGCAGATTAATTTATGAAGATAATTATGCTGTTCTAGCTAGCAAGAAGTATCACGATTTGTTTGCTAAATATGGAATTGCGGTTGGTTCGACAGGTAATTTAGGTCTTTCAATCGGAATTGTGGCTCAAAAGCTTGGTTTTCGGACTTCTGTGCATATGTCAGCAGATGCTTCACAATGGAAGAAAGACAAACTGCGGGCATTTGGTGTAAATGTTGTGGAGTACAATGATAACTTTACCCATGCCATCACGGAAGCACGTAAAATGGCAGCTGAAGATCCGATGACTTACTTCATTGATGATGAAGGCTCATATGATTTGTTCTTGGGTTACTCTGTGGCGGCTTTACGTTTACAAGCTCAGTTAAAATCACAAGGAATCAAGGTTGATAAAGATCATCCTTTGTTTGTATACTTGCCAGCTGGTGTTGGTGGTAGTCCAAGTGGTGTAACCTTTGGATTAAAGAAGGTCCTAGGCGAACATGTGCATGCAATTTTTGCGGAACCGACGCATATTCCATCTGTTACTTTAGGAATGGTGACCGGTTTAAACGACAAAATTTCTGTCTATGATATTGGCATTGATGGAACCACAAAGGCTGATGGTTTGGCTGTGGGTCGCGCATCAAGAATTGCTGGTAAAAATATGCGAACGTTATTGTTGGGAACCGCAACGTTTAATGATAGCGATATGATGGAAGATGTTGTTCGTTTATACGAGACCGAGAAAATTGGTTTGGAGCCATCTGCCGCAGCTGGTTTCACAATTATGGACCAAGCATTAGGAAATCTAGCTGCAGACTTTTCATTGAAAACTGCTAATCATATTGTCTGGGCAACTGGTGGTAGCATGGTTCCTCAAGAAGATATGGACCACTATCTTGAAGTTGGTCGTGAAGAATTAGCTAAATAGTGTAGATTAAGGATCGGTGGAAGCTGGTCCTTTTTTGTGCAACGAAGAGATTAATTATTTGAAGCATACTTATAGCTGCATACTAATGGCAAGTTAATAAATTGTTGGCAGGAGCATCTGCACTTGTGGCTGTAAGGGCACTGATTGTAGTGATTTACTTAGTATAAGAAAAGTTGGTTTTCCAGCACGTTTTGAAGTTCAGAATTAACTTCAGAACGTGTTTTTATTATGGCTTATTATTTGCCCGCGTTATACTGAAAGAGAGAATAACGGAAAGAAGAGGCGGTTTAAATGGCAATTCAGCATAAAGAAACAATACCTGATAACATCGAGGTGATGGGCGCACATGTTAACAATTTAAAGAATCTCAATGTGACGATTCCCTTAAACGCATTTGTAGCAATTACGGGCAAATCTGGATCCGGAAAATCTTCGTTGGCAATGGGGGTCCTTTATGCTGAAGGTGCTCGCCGATACTTGAATTCTTTATCGACATACACCCGCCGTCGCATTAGCCAAGTTGGGAAGGCTAACGTGGATGAAGTAAAGTATCTACCCTCTGCTTTGGCGCTGCGTCAACGGCCAACGGTGCCTGGTGTGCGTTCGACAGTTGGTACCATGACTGAGAGTTTAAACGTTTTACGACTGATGTTTTCTCGTCTGGGTTCACATGTCTGTCCGAATGGGCATCGGGTACCGCCAACACTAGAGGTTGCCGAAAACATGGGGTACGTGGTTTGCCCAACTTGTGGCGTGAAATTCATGGCGCCCGGTGCAGAAAGCTTTGCCTTTAATTCGGAAGGTGCTTGTCCGACATGTAATGGAATTGGCAAGGTTCGTCAGATTGTGAAGGAGCGACTCATTCCTGATCAAACGAAAACTCTGCGGGAAGGTGCGGTTGCGTCATGGCGGTTGCCCGGGAGAAACTTCATGATTTATGTAGCGGAACAAATCGGCATCCCGATTGACACCCCGTTTAATCAGATGAGTGCTAAAGATCAAGAGCAAGTTTGGCATGGTGAAAATAAAAAGTATGCGATTAATATTCCTTCTAAAACAGGTAAAATTTTCCATATGGATAATGCTCAATTTGAAAATGCTTATGCAGCCGTTGAGGATAGTTTAGCGACCACTACCAATGAACGAGCAATCAAGCGTTTGAACCGGTTCTACTCATTTGATACCTGCCCTACTTGTCATGGCAGCCGATTTGATCCCAAACTATTAAAAACTAAATTAGCCGATAAAAATATTGCTGAAGTTTCAAAAATGACTGTAACTGAATTAACCCAATTTATGCCTAAAATTGGGCCTTGGTTGCCAAAACAAGTGCAAGAATTAGGAGCCAGTTTAGTTGGTGAATTGAAAGATAGTTTGCAACCGGTTCTTGATTTAGGCTTAGACTATTTAACTCTTGATCGAGCTGGTGATACGTTATCAACTGGTGAGTTACAACGAATTCAGTTGGGAAGAACGCTGCGAAGTCAAACAACGGGCGTCTTATATGTATTAGATGAACCCTCGGTTGGGTTACATCCCGCTAATGTCAGCGGCCTGATTAAAATTTTGCATCAGTTAGTTGCGCAAGGCAATTCATTGGTCGTGGTTGATCATGATACACGCATTATTTCGGCTGCAGACTATGTGATTGAAATTGGACCGGGTGCTGGTAAAAATGGCGGAACAGTCATTGATCAAGGAACGGTTCCGACAATTCAAAAAAGTTCGAAATCCTTGATCGCGCCGTTTTTAAATGGCACTGCAAAGCTGTTGGTTCGCAAACAAATTCCTAAGGGGCAATTATTTGCTAAAGGTGACATTGCGGTTGGAGTTTCGGATCGCTATAACTTGCATGACGTTACAGCCCATTTTCCGAAAGGACGTCTCAGCGTGGTTTCTGGTTATTCTGGTGCCGGAAAAACGACTTTGATTTTAGATAGTTTGATTCCAGCCATTAAGGCGGCCATTAAAAAAGAGCCAATTCCAAGTCATGTCAGCCATTTGGATCGTGCACATATTCACCGGTTTGTGATGGTAGATTCTGTGCCAGTCGGGAAAAATGTGCGATCGACAGTGGCCACTTACTCTGGAATTTTGGACACCTTGCGAGTTTTATTTGCCGACACAGAAGCGGCCAAACAGCAAAAGTGGACAGCTAGCCATTTTTCATACAACGTGGGATCTGGAGCCTGTCCTAACTGTAAAGGAACTGGAACAATTTCGCTTGATATTCAGTATTTGCCGGATATGGTGGAAACGTGTCCTGTTTGTCACGGGAAACGTTACAATGATGAGACATTAGCTGTCAAATGGCATGGCTATTCAATTGCTGATATTTTGGCATTGGATGTTGAGCACGCGTTACCAGTATTTGCCGATGTTCCGGCCATCAAAACGATTCTTGAAAAGCTGGCTGAAATGGGATTAGGATATTTAGTTCTCGGCGAAAGTACTCCGATCTTATCCGGTGGGGAAGCCCAACGGTTGAAGCTTGTTTCACAAATGGGGCGTAAACAAAGCGGCACGTTATTTGTGTTTGATGAACCTTCCGTAGGGCTACATCCCCTGGATATTCAAACCTTAATTCACGTATTTGATCGCCTGATCGAACAAGGAGCTACCATTATTATCATTGAACATGATTTGGACGTTATTGCTAATGCGGATTATGTGGTTGATCTCGGCCCCAAGGGCGGTCAATTCGGGGGTCAAATTATTGCTGCAGGAACTCCCAAAGAAGTGGCAAACACAGCTAAAAGTGAGACTGGCAAGTATTTGAAAGCTCATTTTGACTTGTTTCAGTAAATGATGGTTAGCGTTTCATTAGAGTGGTGATAATTTTTAGCTTATGAAAGTTATAACTATACTGGCTATTTTTTAAAAAACATGCTATGCTGTTAGAAGATGAAGAAAAGGCTTTCATATCTAATATTATTACTGGAGGAATGACCTATGCGAATTAACCAAAATGATTTATATGATTTAGTGCGTTCAGAGGACGGACCATTTATCACGATGATTTTGAATAATCCGGCCGATTTAAAAGAAGTGCAACAAACAAAAATCACTTTTAAGAACTTAATAAAAGAAGCAAGAGAAAAGTTTAATAAACAATTTGCTGATGTTGATTGTGATGCCTGTTTGAGTCGTTGGGGAATTTATGGCGATGACAGCAGTTTCTGGCTAAACGCTAAGGGTCGCTCAACAGTATTAATTGGTAATATGGACCGGATTGAAACTTTCCAATTGGCAGAGGCATATACGAATCAGGTTTCTGTTTCGCGTAAACCAAATGTTTTACCAATTATTCAAGAACTTGAAATGAAATTCGAATACTTATTAGTGACGCTTAATCAAACTTCATTTGAGCTTTATCGTGGTGAAGGCTATGATTTGCAGAAAGTTCGTTTGGATGAGGATGCACCGAGAACTTTAAAGGAAGCATTGGGGGACAATGAATTAGTTGGTGGTGAGGTCACATTCCGTGGTGCTTCGAATCATGGCGGCGATGTGGCAGTAGCTTATCACGGTCACAATGAGAAGAGTCAAGAAATTACAAATGATCAAATTAACTATTACCAAATGGTAGATCAGTATGTTACAGAAACTTATGCGCAACCAGAAGGCTTGATGACAATTGTTTTTGCTTTACCAGAGAATCAGGCACGTTTCCGACAAGTTTCAAAAAATCAAAACTTATCGAAGCATTTACGAATTGAGGAATCGCCAAGTGGCTTGGGATTGGATCAATTAGAGGACAAAATGCGTCCGGTGGCACATAAGTGGTTTGAAGAGATTATGGATGTGCAAAAACAGCGTTATGAAACGGCGAAGGATAAGAATAAGGCGACGAGTGATATGCGTGAGTTGGTAAGATGCGCGGTGGCTGGCCAGATTGATACGTTGTTTGTGAGAAATGATACAACGGTGATAGGTAGAATTGATGAAGAGGGCAAGCTGGATACGGATACGCCGGAAGCTCAAAGTAATAATTTGATTACGGATATTGTGGATAAGACGATGCAGAGTGCAGGCCGTGTGGTTCTGTTGGATGCGGAAGATATGCCAACGGATAAGGTGGCTGCGGGAATATTGAGATATTAAGAAGAGTGAGTGAGACATAACGATAAGCGTAAAGAAATAAGCGTGCTGGATGCGGGGAGAATTCCCCGCTGGAAGCATGCTTATTTCTTTACGCTTGTTATGTCGAGCTGTCCTAGGGCTCAGCGGAAAAAAGGTAGGACGACTGGCCAGTGCTGGATGCGGAAAGAATTCCCTGCTGGAAGCATGCTTATTTCTTTACGCTTGTTATGTCGAGCTGTCCTAAGAATAAGTGAGTTCTTCAAGTCGGTAAAGGGGGGCGTATAAGTGTGACGGAGGCAGGATCGAAATC